>DASSPC010000257.1:0-7006 GCA_035699865.1 Oryzihumus sp.
GAGACCTGCGCGGCGACCGCGGCGTGCCAGCCGGTGCCCATGACGTCGGACAGGGTCAGCAGCGAGGCGACCATCGACTCGTCGGGGACCTCGGGGGTCGCGACGAGCGTGCCGTCGGCCAGCGGCACGCGGACGACCTCGCCCTGACCGCCGTCGACGAGACCGCCGTCGTGGTCGTGCCCGCCCCAGAAGCCGCCGGTCGAGCACGCGGACTGGATGCCGTTCTGGCAGTGCGGGCAGGTGTTGTCGGAGTACATGAACGGCGCGATGACGAAGTCACCCGGCTTGACCGAGGCGACCGACGCGCCGACCTCCTCGACGATGCCGACGAACTCGTGGCCGATCCGCGAGCCCTCGGTGATCGGGTTCTCGCCGCGGTAGGGCCACAGGTCGGAGCCGCAGATGCACGAGGCGGTGACGCGCACGATGGCGTCGGTCGGCGCGAGCAGGGTCGGCTCGGGCACGTCGGAGAGTCGGATGTCGAACGGGGCGTGGATCGTCGTGGCCTTCACAACCCGACAGCATCCGTGGCGAGGCGGACCCGATGCAAATGCGACGATGCGCGCATGCCTCCTCGTCGTCGCATCGCGCCCACCGCCGGACTGCAGGCGCTGCAGGTATGGCGCGCCGACCCGTCCGCCGCCGATCGCACCACCGTGGCCACGGCAGTCCGGTTCACCCTGGAGGAGCTGGCCGCCCGAGCGCCGGGACGGACGCTGGAGGTCCGCGTCCCGCCATACGGCGCGGTGCAGTGCATCGAGGGGCCGACCCACACCCGCGGCACCCCGCCGAACGTCATCGAGACCGACGCCCCGACCTGGCTGGCGCTCGTGACCGGCGAGCTGGGCTGGGCCGCCGCGGAGGCCGGCGGCAGCGTCCGCGCCAGCGGCCAGCGGGCCGACCTGTCGGGGCTGCTGCCTCTCGTCGGCGGCGCCTGAGCCGCCGGGCACACTGGGCCCATGCGATTCGGCCTGACGATCCTGCCCGAGCACCGCTGGAGCGACGCCGCCCCGATGTGGCGGCAGGCCGACGCGTGGGGCTTCGACCACGCCTGGACCTACGACCACCTCACCTGGGCGGGACTGCCGGACGAGCCGTGGTTCGGCACGACCCCGACGCTGACGGCGGCCGCGATGGTCACCGAGCGCGTCCGGCTCGGCACGTTCGTCGCCTCGCCGAACTACCGCCACCCGGTGACCTTCATGCGCGACCTGCTCGCCCTCGACGACGTCTCCGGCGGGCGGGTCATCGCCGGCCTGGGCACCGGCGGTGACCTCGACTCACGCATCCTCGGCGACCCGGGGTTGGGTGTGAGGCAGCGGGTCGACCGGTTCGAGGAGTTCGTGACCCTGCTCGACCGGGTGCTCACGCAGGACCATGTCGACCACGACGGGGAGTACTTCCGGGCGGAGGACGCCCGCACGCTGCCCGGGTGCGTGCAGCAGCCCCGGATCCCGTTCGTCATGGCCGCCAACGGTCCGCGCTCGCTGCGGCTGGCGGCACGCTTCGGCGCCGGGTGGGTCACCACCGGTCCGCAGGTGGACTCGCTGGAGGAGTGGTTCGCCGCCGTGGGCGCCCTCTCGGAGCGGCTCACGCAGACCCTGGCCGACGCCGGACGGGACACCGAGGGCTTCGGCCGCTACCTCAACCTCGACTCCTCGCCGCAGTTCTCCATGGAGAGCGCCGGCGCGTTCGAGGACCTGGTCGGGCGCGCAGCCGAGCTCGGCTTCACCGACGTGATCAGCCACTGGCCGCGGCCCGAGGGCGTGTATGCCGGCCGGCGTGAGGTCCTGGAGCAGGTCGCCACCGAGGTCGTCCCCCGCCTGCGCCGCGACCTCGCCTGACCTGACCGCCCCGGCGCCGACCCCACCACGCGCCGAGAGGGACGTTTCTCGGGGTTTGCGGCCCCCTCAACCCCGAGAAACGTCCCTCTCGGCGGGGTCGCCTCAGGCGAAGGGGAACAGCGCGATCGGGGGCGTGGTCGGACTCGTGGAGCCACCCGCCGGCTCGACCGTGATGCCGGCACCAACCGCCTGGGCGGCGTCACCATCGAGCACCATGCTCACCTGCTTCTGGCTGCCCTCGGGCATGAGGCCGGCCTTGACCATGGTTCCGTCCTTGTGCTGGAGCCAGACCTCGTAGACGTGGCCGGCCGGTGCCGCCGGCATGTTGTCGGCGATGATGACCGCCTTGCCCAGGCTCGGCGAGCGCACGATCGTCGCGCGGGCCCCGTCGAGGGTCTTGGCGAAGCGCTGGGCGTCGGCGGCCGCCAGGACGCGCTGGGTCGCGTCGAGCGGCGTGCTGGAGTGCCACGGCTGCCACACCACGGCCAGGGCGAGCAGGGCCGCGGCAGCGACCCCGATCAGCCATCGGGCCGGCGTCGCGAGGCGGCGGACCCGCCGCTGTGCGAGCTCGTCGGGGGCGGCGGAGGCAGCCGGGGCGTCAGGCGCCGGGCTCACCGGCTCCTTGGCCTCGGTCACCGGCGCCTCGGTCACCGGCGCCTCGGGCACCGGCGCCTCGGCCACCGGCGCCTCGGCCACGGGCGCCTCGGGCATCGGCGCCTTGACCACGGCGGGCTCGGCGAGCTGGAGGGCGCCCTGGGGCTGGTCGACGACCGGCGGCAGGGGGCGGACGGAGGAGATGTCCCGCAGCACGGCGGCACGCAGGGAGGGCGGAGGACTGACCTCGGTCAGGCCGGCGAGCTCGCCGGCCGCGGCGCGCAGGGTCGCCACCTCGTCGCGGCACTGGCTGCACACCGCGAGGTGCTTCTCGAACGCGACCCGCTCCTCGCCGTCGACCGCGTCGACGGCGTAGGCCCCGGACAGGCCGTGGATGTCGTCGTTCATGACTCGAGTCCTAGCGTGTCGCGCAGACGGATCAAGCCATCGCGGATGCGGGTCTTGGCCGTGCCGACAGGTAGTTCCAGCATGGCTGCCACCTCCCGATGTGTGTAGCCCCCGAAGTAGGCCAGCTCGAGCGCTCCGCGCTGGGCCTCGGTCAGCGTGTCCAGTGCCCGGCGCACCCGTTGGGCGTCCAGACGGCGATGAGCCTCCTCGCTGGTGGCGTCGTAGGCCGGGGACTGGTTCCGGGCCTCGTAGGCCGCGTCGCGTCGTCCCGCTGCCTCGGCCGAGCGGACCCGGTCGACCGCCTTGCGGTGGGCGATGGTGAGCATCCAGGACAGTGCCGACCCGCGCTCGGCGTCGAACCGGGCGCTCATCCGCCAGATCTCCAGGAACACGTCCTGGGTGACCTCCTCGGCCTGCGCGCGGTCACGGACCACGCGCAGGACGAGGCCGAACAGGCGGGCGGAGGTCGCGTCATACAGCCGGGTGAAGGCCTGCTCGTCCCCGAGTGAGCACTGCCTGAGCATCTCCGCGAGCTCGACGGACCGGGCGTCGCCCGAGCCGCCGGCGGGCGCACCCGTCCCCCCGAGCGACGGATCGACCGGAGGGACCAGTGCCATGCGGACCATGATGCTCTACCGCTGCAGCTCGCTCAGGCCTTGGGGACCAGAACGTTGTCGATGATGTAGACGGTGGCGTTGGCCGTCGGCACGTTGCCGCAGATGACCTTGGCGTTGCCGTCGACGGTGAAGTCCTGGCCGGAGCCGGCCACCGTGATCGAGCCGCCGCCGAGCGTCTTGTGGGTGCCCGCGAGCTGCTCGGGGGTGAGCTTGCCGGCCACGACGTGGTTGGTCAGCACCTTGGTCAGCAGGCCCTTGGGGTCGGCCATCGCCTTGTTGAGGGTGGCCTTGTCGAGCTTGCCGAAGGCGTCGTTGGTCGGGGCGAAGACGGTGATGCCCTGGGCCGAGTTCAGCGTGTCGACCAGGCCGGCCTGCTTGACCGCGGTGACCAGCGTGGACAGCAGCGGGTTGTTGCTCGCGGCGGTGGCGACCGGGTCGGTGGCCATGCCGTTGAAGCTGCCCTTGCCGTCCTTCGGCACCGCCGAGCAGCTGGCGCCGAAGACCATGGCCGAGGCGTCGCTGGAGGAGGACATCGTGTCCGAGGGGCTCGAGGTCATCGAGTCGGAGGACGTCGAGGACGAGGAGCTGCTGGCGGCGTCGGTGCCGCTGTTGCCACAGGCGGCCAGGCCGAGCGGGAGGGCGAGGGCGAGGCCGGTGATGGCGCCGGCGCGACGAATCTTCATGACGTGGTCTCCTTGGGGCTGATGTCCTGCTTGCATCGGTAGTTCGGTGCTGACCTGCGGTTGGATTGGTTTGAGTCGCAAGAGTTTTCAGCGATCCGTTCGTGGCTCAGCCGACCAGGACGATGACTTCCTGGATGCCGCTGGAGCCGCTCGGGAACGGCGTGGCGCGCTGGTCGGTCTGCACCGCACCGGTGCGGTCGATGGCGCGTGCGCGCAGCTGGTGGCGGCCGGAGGCGGCCTTCCACGGCAGGTACCACTGGCGCCAGTAGTCGAGGCCCACGTCGGGGCCGAGCGTGGCCCTCTGCCACGGGCCACCGTCGATGCTGACCTCGACGCCGGCGACCCCCCGGTGCTGCGCCCAGGCCACGCCGCCGATGGCGGTCATGCCGGCCCGGATGGTCGACAGCGGCCTGGGGGTGTCGATGCGGGCCGAGGTCTTGATCGGCGCGTCGGTCGCCCACCTGCGGCGGGTCCAGTACGCCTGGTCCTTCGCGTAGGTGGTGGCCGTCAGCGTGGTCAGCCACTTGGTGGCGCCGACGAAGCCGTACAGCCCCGGAGTGACGAGCCGGGCCGGGAAGCCGTGCTTGTCCGGCAGCGGCTTGCCGTTCATGCCGACCGCCACGAGCGCGTCGCGGCCGTCGCGGACGACCTGCATCGGGGTGCCGATCGTGAACCCGTCGACCGCGGTGCTCAGCAGCTGGTCCGCGTCGCCGTGGACCCCCGCCCGCTCGAGCAGGTCGGACAGGCGCACGCCGAGCCAGCGGGCCCCCCCGACGTAGCCGCCGCCGACCTCGTTGCTGACACAGGTCATCGTGATGTCGCGCTCGATGAGGGGCATCGCGAGCAGGTCGCGGTAGCTGAAGGTCAGCTCGTGGTCGACCATCCCGGTGACGCGCAGCCGCCAGCGGTCGGCGCTCACCCTGGGCACGACGAGGTTGGTGTCGACCCGGTAGAACGCGGCGTTGGAGGTGCGCAGCGGCGAGATGCCGTCGACCCTGGCCTCGAGGCCCGTGGGGAAGGCCGGAGCGGGGTCGCGCGGCGCGGGCAGGGCGGTGACCCCGGTGTCGCCGGAGGCGGCAAGCTTCTGGCCCAGGGCGGCGACACCGACGGCCCCCACGGCCACCCCGGTCGCGCCGAGGAGGAAGCTGCGCCGGCTGTCGCCGGCTGTGGGGTATGCCGTGAGGGCCAGTCCGCCGCGGGCCGCGCCGCCGGCGATGAGCCGGAACAGCAGCACGAGCACGCCCAGCCCGACCACGCCGGCGGCCACGCCGGGGAGCGCGTCCGCCGGGGCGGCCACGGGACGGGTCAGCGCCGCAGCGGTGGCCAGGCCGGCCAGCACCACGACGAAGGCCGCGGCGACGGCGGGACGGCGCCGGCCCAGCACGCCCGCCGCCGCCGCGAGCAGGAGGGTCACGAGGGTGACGCTGCCCAGCAGGACCGGCTTGTCGTTGGTCCCGAAGTGGGCGACCGCCCACTCCTTGACCGGGGTGGGGGTCGCGTCGATGACGGTCGATCCCACCGCCAGCACCGGTGACGCCGCCGGGTTCGTCAGGCCGGCCACCAGGTGACCGGCCGCGATACCCGCCACGGCGGCGAGCACGCCGGTGACGGCGTGGCGCCACGAGGCGCTGACAGCGGTGCGGGTCCCCATGCCTGGTCTTCGGCGCCCGGGCCCGTCCGGATGGGTCCGGAGCCGATCGCCTACCGTGGGAGGCGTGAGCGAACCGTCCCGCCGCCGTGCGCGCCGCGCGCCCAAGATCGGCCCGTTCCTGCTGACCGGCGGCCTGCTCGGCCTGGTCGCCGGGCTCGTCATCAGCGCGGTGGGGCCGGCCACCTCCCGCTACGGGGCGATGGGCGAGCTCGGCTTCCTGGGCCTGGGCTGCGCCGCGCTGGGCGTGCTGCTCGGCGGCATCGTCTTCGTCCTGCTCGACCGACGCGCCTGAGCGCCCGGTCCGCTGTGCGAGACTGAGCCCGTGGCACGCGGTGACGGGCACTTGTCCCACGACCTCCTCCCCGGCGAAAAGGGCCCGCAGGACGCCTGCGGCGTCTTCGGTGTCTGGGCGCCCGGCGAGGACGTCGCCAAGCTGACCTACTTCGGGCTCTACGCGCTGCAGCACCGCGGGCAGGAGTCGGCCGGCATCGCGACCAGCGACGGCAAGCGCGTGCTGGTCTACAAGGACATGGGCCTGGTCTCCCAGGTCTTCGACGAGACCAGCCTCGGGTCGCTCAAGGGGCACCTCGCGGTCGGGCACTGCCGCTACTCCACCACCGGCGGCAGCACGTGGGAGAACGCCCAGCCGACCCTCGGCGGCACCGAACAGGGCACCGTGGCGCTGGCCCACAACGGCAACCTCATCAACTCCGCCGAGCTGCGCGACCTGCTCCAGGAGCGCAGCGGGCAGGGCTTCTCCGGTCACCTCGGCGGCGAGCTGCGCCGGGGCAACACGACCGACACGGCGCTGGTCACGGCGCTGCTCACCGACGACCCCGACCGCAGCCTGGAGGCGGCCGCGCTGGACGTCCTGCCGCGGCTGCGCGGCGCGTTCTGCTTCGTCTTCATGGACGAGCAGACGCTGTATGCCGCCCGCGACCCGCAGGGCATCCGCCCCCTCGTCCTCGGCCGCCTCGAGCGCGGCTGGGTCGTCGCCTCCGAGACCGCGGCGCTCGACATCGTCGGCGCCAGCGTGATCCGCGAGGTCGAGCCCGGCGAGCTGATCACCATCGACGCCGACGGCCTGCGCTCGCGCCGGTTCGCCGAGCCCGAGCCCAAGGGCTGCGTCTTCGAGTACGTCTACCTGGCCCGCCCGGACACCACGATCAACGGTCGCGGCGTGCACGAGGCCCGGGTCGAGATGGGCCG
>DASSPC010000258.1:0-2049 GCA_035699865.1 Oryzihumus sp.
ACCGGATGGCAGGATGGCCCCCATGGCGATGACGGCGAAGGTGAAGGACGAGCTCAGCCGTCTGCAGGTGACGAAACCGTGCTGCCGCAAGGCAGAAGTGTCGGCCATGCTCCGATTCGCCGGGGGGCTGCACATCGTCGGGGGACGGATCGTCGTGGAGGCCGAGCTCGACACGGCACAGGCAGCGCGACGGCTGCGCAAGGACATCACCGAGGTCTACGGCCACTCCAGCGACGTGATGGTCCTGGCGGCCGGCGGCCTGCGCAAGGGGAGCCGCTACGTCGTCCGGGTCGTGCAGGACGGTGAGGCCCTGGCCCGCCAGACCGGCCTGATCGACACCCGCGGGCGTCCGGTGCGCGGGCTGCCCCCGCGGGTCGTCAGCGGAGCCGTCTGTGACGCCGAGGCGGCGTGGCGCGGCGCCTTCCTCGCCCACGGCTCCCTGACCGAGCCGGGTCGCTCCTCCTCGCTGGAGGTGACCTGCCCCGGCCCCGAGGCGGCGCTGGCGCTCGTCGGTGCGGCCCGCCGGCTCGGCATCCAGAGCAAGGCCCGCGAGGTCCGTGGCGTCGACCGCGTGGTCATCCGCGACGGCGACGCGATCGGGGCGATGCTCACGCGCATGGGCGCCCACGACGCCGTACTGGCGTGGGAGGAGCGCCGGATGCGCCGCGAGGTGCGCGCCACCGCCAACCGGCTGGCCAACTTCGACGACGCCAACCTGCGCCGCTCGGCGCGCGCCGCCGTCGCCGCCGGAGCCCGGGTCGAGCGCGCGCTGGAGATCCTCGGCGCCGACGTGCCCGACCACCTGCTCGACGCCGGCCGGCTGCGCCTGGAGCACAAGCAGGCCAGCCTCGAGGAGCTCGGCCAGCTGGCTCAGCCGCCGATGACCAAGGACGCCGTCGCCGGGCGGATCCGCCGCCTGCTGGCCATGGCCGACAAGCGTGCCGCCGACCTCGGCATCGCGGGCACCGACGCCAACCTCACGGCCGACATGCTCGACGCCTGAGACTGCGCCGACCACCTGACGTCCTACCGATCGGTATCCCCTAGGGTCGAGACGTCGTTCAACAGCAGGCTCGCGCCGCGGTGGCGCGGGCCCGTGCACCATGTGATCGAGGAGAGGCTGGACCCCCAGTGACTGTTCGCGTTGGTATCAATGGCTTTGGCCGCATCGGCCGCAACTTCTTCCGCGCCGTCGAGGCATCCGGCGCCGACATCGAGGTGGTCGCCGCCAACGACCTGGGTGACCTCAAGACCATGGCCCACCTGCTGAAGTACGACTCGATCCTCGGTCGCTTCCCCGAGGACGTCTCGGTCGAGGGCGACGGCATCAAGGTCGGCGACAAGACCATCAAGATCCTCGCCGAGCGTGACCCGGGCGCCCTGCCCTGGAAGGACCTCGGCGTCGACGTGGTCATCGAGTCGACCGGCTTCTTCACCGACGCGACCAAGGCCCGGGCGCACGTCGACGCGGGCGGGGCCAAGAAGGTCATCATCTCCGCGCCGGCGTCCAACGAGGACTTCACCGTGGTCATGGGCGTCAACCACGCCGACTACGACCCCGAGGCGCACACGGTCATCTCCAACGCCTCCTGCACCACCAACTGCCTGGCCCCGATGGCCAAGGCCATCAACGACGAGTTCGGCATCGTCAAGGGCCTGATGACCACCATCCACGCCTACACCCAGGACCAGAACCTCCAGGACGCCCCGCACAAGGACCTGCGCCGCGCCCGCGCCGCCGCCCTCAACATGGTGCCGACCTCCACCGGCGCCGCGAAGGCGATCGGCCTGGTGCTGCCGGAGCTCAAGGGCAAGCTCGACGGCTACGCCATGCGCGTGCCGCTGCCCACCGGCTCGGCCACCGACCTCACCGTCGAGGTTTCCCGCGAGACGACGGTCGAGGAGGTCAACGCCGCCGTCAAGGCTGCTGCCGAGGGGGCGCTGCAGGGCTTCCTGACCTACAACGAGGACCCGATCGTCTCCACCGACATCGTCACCGACCCCGCGTCGTGCATCTTCGACGCGCCGCTGACCAAGGTCATCGGCAAC
>DASSPC010000259.1:0-4326 GCA_035699865.1 Oryzihumus sp.
CAGCTCACCCCACACCTTGCGTCGCCGAAGCCGACTTCGGCAGGTCCTCGCCCGGCAGTGCTTCCGGTGCCACACGCCCCTGTCGCGTCGGGTGGTCGCCCACCCCTCGGGTCCAGTCATCGTGTGTCAGCACTGCGGTCACGCGGAACGCACCAGCGACCGCGTCGTGCAGGCGGTGCGGCGATGACGGGCACGCGGGATCTCCGGCGAGAGGACGAGCGCCGGCCGGCGTCGGCCCGGTGCCCGATCTGCGGTTCGGACCGCTCCCACTACGGCTGCACCCGTCTGGTCTGCCGCGGCCTGGACTGCGACTGAGCCCGGCGAGCTGATCGTTGACGCATCGACGTCAGCCCATCCGCTCGGCGAGCGACACGACGATCCCCTCCGGCCCGCGCACGTAGGCCATGCGCCAGACGTTCTCATGCTGGCCGATACCGCCGACCAGTCCGTATCCGTCCTCAGCCAGGCCGTCGACGGCCGCCTGGAGGTCGTCGACCTCGAAGCAGACGTTGCGCAGACCCAGCTCGTTGGCCATCGCGCCGGGCGACCCGGGCTCGTGGTCGGGCCGGACAAAGCTCGAGAGCTCGATCGCGGTCCCTCCGCCGGGTGGCCGCAGCATGACGATCTGCGTCCGCGAGTCCGGGATGCCGATCACCGTGTCGATGAACTCGCCCTCCACGAACATGCGGCCCTCGACCTCGAGCCCCAGGCCCACGAAGAACGCCGTGACCGACTCCAGGTCGGCGACGGTGATCCCGACATGGTCGAACCGCCTGATGCGTGACATCAGTGCCATCCTCCAGTGCTCGTCTGGTCTTTGGTTCCGCTCTCGGACCCGCGCACCGCTCAGCAGGCCCGGACCCCGGCAGGCGGCGCAAAGACGTGCATCGCGGCATGGGTGGAGTCGCCGCCGTCAGTCGTCCATCGCTTCGATCCCGAGCTCGGCCAGCTCGGCCATGCGCTCGCGCATGTGCTGGATCATCTGCGGCGGAGGGCTCTGCCAGCCGGTGATCTCCTCGATGACCCGCAGCGGCTCGGTCGTTCGGTAGGACCGGGTCGGGTTCCCGGGGAAGCGCTTGTCGGTCACGTTCGGGTCGTCTTCGATCGTGCCGAGTGGCTCGACCCGGTACACCCGTCCGGGCCCATCGCCGCGAGCGAGTTCGGCGGCCAGTGGCGCGCCCTCGCGGGTGGCCGTCAGGTAGATGTGTTTGGCCTGTCGTCCCGAACCGTAGTTCGAGCGCCAGCCCGGTGTGAGCAGGTCACCCGGCCGGAGGTCGGCCTTGGTCCCGTGGAAGAACGGCCCGGGGTCGTCGACCACGCGCGGCGTCGGAGGTGGGTCCCGCAGCAGGCTGTCGAGCCGTTCCATGAGGACCGCCACCCGGGTTCGCCCCTCAGGCGCCCGCGGATAGCGGGTCAGCACGTCCAGGACGACCGGCCTGGCTCGCTTGGCGGCGGCGGTGATCACATACTCCGCGACCACCGGGTCATTGCCCCGTGCCAGCTCGGCCGCCCGGGCGGCATGGGCGGCCGACCCCAGGATGTGGCGCACCTGCGTCGCCTTGGCCAGCGGATGGAGGTATGCCGCCGCCGCGGCATCTCCTGCAGCGCTCGCTGCATGCCGGGCGGCTTCGGCCGTGGCGTCCCTGGCTGCGCGGTGGGCGTCGGCCGCGGCAGTCCGTTGGAGGCGCGAACGGGGCGCCCCCTCGGCGAAGACTCGCGCGGCGTGGAGAGCCGCCGCCGGGCGAGGGTCATCGGGACGGTCCTTCTGGAAGAGGACAAGTGCGGGTTCGGCGCACGCCACGGCATACCCGGCAATCGCCCGCAGCTCGTCCATCGTCAACTCGAAGTCCCCCGAGCGTGTCTGCATCTCCTGGAGTTTCGCACAACGGGCCGGCCGACCCCCGCCGGCGCAGGACGCAGATGTGGGCCTGTGCCGTCCTCGGCCTTCCGCCTGACGAGGCCCGCACCGCACCCGCCACGCCTTCGCCAGCCGCTGGGCTCCATGCACGCTCAGCGGCATTCGGGGCTTTCGACAACCACGCCCGGAGGGCCCCGATGCCTACAGATGATGCGGGAGCGGGCTCACCGGGGTCGCGCACGCGCCGGCGCTGGGCGGCGAAGAATCAGGCGCGGAGTCGAGGCGCCCCGGGGCGGTTGAGAAGAGGACTCCCGCTGCGGCACGGGGGTGTCGGCTACACGAGTGGCGCCAGCGGTCGCACGGTGGCACGCGGACAGCGGCAGATCAGTGAGGTGCCAGCGACAATGCGCCACCGACTTCGTCATCGGTTCGTCAAGCGCCCGCCGGAAGCCACCCCTAGTCTCATCCCATGGGCGAGGCACCGCGTGGCACATACGTCCTCGTCGACGGGGAGAACATCGACGCCACGCTGGGGAACTCCATCCTGGGACGCCGCCCCCGGCCCGACGAGCGTCCACGGTGGGAGCGGCTGCTGCAGTTCGCACGGGAGCGCTGGGGACAGCCGGCGACCGGCCTGTTCTTCCTCGCCGCGAACAACGAACTCCCGATGGCGTTCGTTCAGGCTCTGCTGGCGATCGGCTACCGACCGGTCGCGCTCTCCGGCGGCGCCGGTGAGAAGGTCGTCGACATCGCGATCCAGCGAACACTCGCCGAGCTCCGTACCCGCGACGCGGACGTGCTCCTGGTCAGCAATGACGGAGACTTCGTCGAGCAGGTGGGCGACCTCCTCGACGGCCGACGGGTCGGCGTCGTCGGATTCGTCGAGTTCCGCAACCAGGCTTTCGTTGAGCTGGTCGATCAGGGGCTCGAGTCCTTCGACCTTGAGTA
Source organism: Oryzihumus sp. (assembly GCA_035699865.1). GTDB lineage: Bacteria > Actinomycetota > Actinomycetes > Actinomycetales > Dermatophilaceae > Oryzihumus. The sequence goes on from DASSPC010000259.1 coordinate 2,807, forward strand.
CGACGTGAACGCCTTCAACGAACAGCTGCCGCGCGTGCGCATCATCCCCATCGACGAGTTTGACCCGGCCCAGTTCCTCTAGCCGACAGGGACCGGGCGGAGCAGCCTCCGTCCGCCAAGAGCCAGGCTGGGCGTCCGCGCGGCGGGGCCGAGCAAGTCCGGGCTCGGCTGGCCGCTGGGAGACGGAAGTGCGTGACAACGCCGCCTCGTCCCTGGGGTTACTTCGGCTGGACGCCTTCAGGGAGACGCTGTTCGGCGCGGCGTAGTGCCACCCGGGCGTGCTTGACCTGTTGTTGCGCGTCCTGCAGGGCGACGGCGGCGCTGGCCAAGTCACCCTCGGTGGTCCGCTGGTCGGCGCGCACCTGCGCAATCTCTCGGGCCAGGTTTGCGGCACGCTCGGCGAGCTCGGCCTCTCGCGCCCTGACTGCGAGCAGGTTCGCGTCGGCGGCGGCCGCCGTCTGCTCCGCCTGCGTGAGGTCGTGCCGGGCCTGCTCGGCCGCGGCGACGTCCGCGGCGGCCCGAGCGGTCTTCGCGGTGGCGGACTCACGCGGCCGGCTCGTCAGGGCAGGGGCCGTCGCGGTCAGTGAACGCCCGGCCTGCCGGGTGGCGTGTTCGCGGACGGGGGCGGCGAGCGCCTCGGACACGTCGACCTCGCCGAAGCCCGCGTAGGACAGGGCGCGTGTGAGTAGTCCCGAGCTGACCGCGCGCGCTGCTTCCTCGGAGACGAGGGCGGCCGTGAGCGTGCCGGAGACTTCCTGGGTGGCGGACGGTCCGAGTGGGTGACCGTGTTCAGCGGCTGCGGCGCAGGCCAGCTTGGTCACGCTCGCCACAAGCTGGTGCCGCTGCGCGGTCAGTGACCGGATGAGGTTCCCGGTGAGCAGGCTCTGAGCGCTGCGAAGGTCGACGCCGAGCTGAGCCAACCGGGCCAGCTCGTCGGGTCGCTCTCGCGCGAGCAGGTTCAACGCCCACGCCGCCAGGGACGGTTTGCGCAGCGCGTGCACCTGCTCGGCAAGCGGGGTCTGGTCTGCGCGTTTGAGCTCGGCCACGATCGCGTCCCGCCGGGCGACAAACTCCGGCGGAGACGCTTCGTAGAGAGTGGCCAGCGCGTCGTCGAGCTCCATCCCGACATCGTGCGGTTTGGGGCAGGGAAAGCACCAGCCGGGCGCCTTGCGGAGCTCCAGGCACCCGGCTTGGGGTCGGATGGAGGAGTACCGGCCGTTGAAGGCGAAGTAGCGGACGCGCCGAACCCGCACTGCTAGTACCGCCGGCAGTCACGGCCCCAGATCGACACTGTCGCGCACTTCAACGCTGCGTTGATCTGCACTGGGGTGTTGAGCGCGGACCACGTCGTGACGGTGCCGCGCGACTGCGGGCTCAGGGCTCAGGACCCAGGGCTCAGGGCTCAGGGCTCAGGGCTCAGGGCTCAAGGCTCAGGGCTCATGGCTCATGGCTCATGAGGCCCGGGTCAGACGCGTTACGCCGATTTGACCAGGAACAAATGGGCGTCGCCTGATCGCAGG
>DASSPC010000260.1:0-3361 GCA_035699865.1 Oryzihumus sp.
CCGGCAGCTCGACCAGCAGGCGGTCGACCGGGCCATGCGGATGCTGCACGAGGGCGACCTCACCGGCTCGGCGCTGCCCAAGGGGCGGTCGGCGGTGACCGCCGAGGCGGTGCGCGACGCGTTGCGCGCGGCGGCGGAGCCGATGACCGCCCAGGCGATCGCCGACGCGGTCGGGGTGTCCCGGGCAACCGCCCAGCGCTACCTGGCCGACCTGGCCCGGGCCGGCCGGGTCCAGCTGGGCCTGCGCTACGGCGCGACCGGGCGGCCCGAGCACCGCTACGAGTGGCTCGGCGGCACCGACCACACCTGACGAGCATGTACGAACGCACCAATTCCGTCGTTTCGTGGCCTTGACGGGCCGGAAACGACGGCACAGGTGCGTTCGGTGGGGGTGGGGACGCGCCGAGAGGGACGTTCCTCGGGTTTCGGTGCTGCCGAGCCACTCGTAGCGGTGCTCGGGACGCCCGGTCGCGCCGTAGCGCAGCCCCAGGTGGACCCGGCCGGCGCGGGCCAGGTCGGCCAGGTAGCGCTGGGCGGTCGCCCGGGACACCCCGACCGCATCGGCGATGGCTTGGGCGGTCATCGGCTCCCCGGAGGAGCGCAGCGCCTCGCGGACCGCCTCGGCGGTGACGGCGGAGCGCCCCTTGGGCAGCGCCGAGCCGGTGAGGTCGCCCTCGTGCAGCATCCGCATCGCCCGGTCGACCGCCTGCTGGTCGAGCTGCCGGTCGCCGTGCAGGGAGCGGTGGAAGCGCTCGAACGCCACCAGCCGGTCGGCGAGGACCCCCGGGGCGAACGGCTTGACGAGGTAGTTGACCGCGCCGCGCGAGATCGCCTGGCGCACCGTGGCCGCGTCGTCGGCGGCGCTGATGACGATGACGGCCGCGGCCACCTCACCGATCACCGTGGAGCCCGGCCGGTCCGGGAGGTACTCGTCGAGCAGCACCAGGTCCGGGGAGGTCTCGGCGGCCAGGCGCACCGCGTCGGCGGCGGTGTGCGCGGTGCCGACGACCTCGAACCCGGGCACCCGCGCGCAGTACGACGCGTGGACGCGGGCGACCCGGAAGTCGTCGTCGACGACCAGCACCCGGATCACGTGAGCTCCTCGTGGCCGGGGATGGCGGCCTGCCCCTCGCGCAGCAGCACGCCGCCCATCCTCGCGCGGAAGACGGCCCCGTGCCCGCTGCCGCCGGCGTCGACCAGCTCCACGTCCCCGGCGTGCCGGCGGGCGGTCTGCCGGGCCAGCACCAGCCCGATGCCGTGCCGCTCGGCGCCATGCGCCCGGGTGGTGAACCCGCTGGCGAACACCCGGTCCACCTCGGTCGGCGGCACCCCTGCGCCGGAGTCGACCACGTGCACGAGCAGGTCGGCGCCGTCGGCGACCAGCGTGACCTCCACCGTGGCAGGGCGGGCCGGACCGTCAGCGGCCGCGCGCACGGCGTTGTCGACGAGGTTGGCCACCACGGTGACCGCGTCCAGCGGCGCCCGCAGCCGGGCCGGCACCCAGGTCGCATCGGTCACGGTCAGGGTCACGCCCGACTCCGACGCCGCCGCGGCCTTGGCCGCCAGCAGGCCTGCAAGGTAGGGGTCCTCGACCCCGGCCCCGAGGGCGGCACCGTCCTGCCGGTCGTCGAGGTAGCCCTGTGCCTCCTCGACGTGGCCCAGGTGCAGCAGCCCGGTGAGGGCGTGCAACCGGTTGGTGTACTCGTGGGCCTGGGCGCGCAGGGCGTCCGTCAGGGCACGGGTGGCCTCGAGCTCGCGGCCGAGCTCGTCGAGGTCGGAGCGGTCCCGCAGGATCAGCACCTGGCCCAGGTCGCGACCCTCGCGGCGCACCGGCAGCCGGGTGGCCAGGACGACCCGCTCCCCCACGACGCGCATCGCCCCGGCCGGCGCCTCCTTCGTCGTCAGCAGCGCCTGGACCTCGCCCGGCACCCCGGAGTCGACCAGCGGCACCCCGAGGCTGACCGAGGCCCCGAGCAGCCGACTCGCCTCGGCGTTGCAGACGCTCACCCGCCCCCGGTCGTCCACGGCCAGCACCCCGTCGCGGACCCCGCCGAGGACCGCCTCGTGCTCGCGCAGCAGGTCGGCCATGTCCTCCGGCTCCAGCCCGAGGGTGGCCTGCCGCAGCCGCCGGGCCAGCGCCACCGCCCCCAGCGACCCCAGGGCCAGCGCCGCGGTGGCGACCAGGGCCAGCAGCCCGGCCAGCTGCCACATCCGGTGGTTGAGGTCGGCGATGTCGATGCCGACGCTGACCTCGCCGACCACGCGCCCGTCTGCGGCGCGCAGCGGCACCTTGCCGCGGGCCGAGTCGCCCAGCGTGCCGCGCTGGATCGCGACCACCTCACGGCCGGCGAGCGCGTCGGAGGGGTCGGTGCTCACCCGCTGGCCGATCAGCGAGGTCGTCGGGTGGCTGAACCGGATCCCCGCGTCGTCGGTGACCACGACGTAGAGCGCGCCGGTCGCGCGGCGCACCTGCGCGGCATACCGCTGGACCGGGCCGTCCACGGACGGCCGGGTGCTGCTGACCTCGGTGGCCAGCTGCTCGCGCTGCGCCACGGTCCGGGCGATGCCCAGGGCGCGCTGCTCGAACTGCTGCTCGAGGTCGCGGCGCAGCACCATGGTGGAGACGAGCGTGGCGAGCACGAGGACCAGCGCGAGCACGGCGACCTGGAACAGGATCGCCTGGGCCCGCAGCGGCAGCCGCCGGGGAGAGCGTGTGAGCACCCGGACACGGTATGGCGACCGGTCACCTGCGGGGGTCGTGAGCAGAACGCGCAGAACGCCACTTGTGTGAAATGAGGCCGTAACGCACGCAAGGGATGTGCGCTGGGTCACGTCGCTCCTACGGTCGCCGGTCATGAGCCAGACCACCGCACCGGCCATCACCCTGCGGGGGGCGACGAAGAAGTTCGCCACCCGTGACGGCTCGGCCTTCACCGCCATCACCGACGTCGACCTCACCGTCGCCGCCGGCGAGTTCGTCACCGTCGTCGGCCCCACGGGCTGCGGCAAGTCGACGACGCTCTCGCTCGTCTCCGGCCTCGAACCGGCCACCTCCGGCACCGTGCAGGTGCACGGCGTCCCGGTGACCGGCATCCCGGACGGGGTGGGCTACATGTTCCAGTCCGACGCGGTGCTGCCGTGGAAGAACGTGCTCGACAACGTCGCCCTCGGCCTGCGCTACCGCAAGGTCCCGGCGGCCGAGGCCCGCGAGCGCGCCCGCGACTGGATCGCCCGGGTCGGCCTCGCCGGCTTCGAGGACCGCTACCCGCACCAGCTCTCCGGCGGCATGCGCAAGCGCGTCGCCATGGCCCAGACGCTCATCACCGAGCCGTCGCTGCTGCTTCTGGACGAGCCGTTCGGC
>DASSPC010000261.1:0-7493 GCA_035699865.1 Oryzihumus sp.
CGAGCTCGTCCGGCCGCACGTCCGCTACCACCGCTCGTTCCTCGACACCGCACGCGAGCTCGAGGCCGAGGGCAACGGCGGCTACCTCGACCTGGGCCGCCACCCGCTGGGGACCCTGGAGAGCGAGGCGGGCTTCGCGACCTACGTGCAGCAGCTGCTGGCCAAGGCCCTGCCCGAGACCCCGCGCCCGGCCGGCCACGTGCCGGACACGGTCCAGTGGGTGGTCGACGGCGGGCAGATGCTGGGCCGCGTCTCCATCCGGCACTCCCTGACCCCGTTCCTGCTCGAGGTGGGAGGCCACGTCGGGTACGCCGTGCGGCCGTCCGCGCGCGGCAACGGCCACGCGACCGCCGCGCTCAGGCTGGCCCTGGCGGTGGCCCGCGACCTCGGCATCGACCCCGTCCTGCTGACCTGCGACGAGGACAACACCGCCTCCCGGCTCGTCATCGAGCGCAACGGCGGCACGCTGGAGGACGTGCGCGCGGGCAAGCGCCGCTACTGGGTGGCGACCGGGAACCGCTGACCAAGGACCACTGACAGCGGTCCGCCCAACCCCGCTGGGTACCCTTCGCCGCGTGAACGCCGTCGCCGACCTGCTGGACCGGGCCCGCGTGGCCCGCATCCGACGCGCCCTGCGGGACGGCGAGCGACCACAGCGGCTGGGCCTGGTGCTCGACTGCAGCGAGCTGCGGGCCCCGGCGCGCGAGGCGCTCGACGCCAGTGCGGGGTACGGCGCCGGCGCCGCGCACGCGGAGGACCTGCTGCACTGGTGCGAGGAGTGGGACATCGACCACCTGGCGGTCCATGTGGTCACCTCGGGCGTGCTGCGCCGGGGGCAGGGCGGGCAGGTCGGCTACCTGCGCGGCCTCGTCGAGGCGGTCATCACCGACACCGTGGCCGGACCCGGCCAGAGCTGGCGACTCGAGGTCGCCGGCGACGTGAGCCGGCTCCCCACCTCCACCATCGCGGCCCTGCGGCTTGCCGCCGCGCTCACCCGGAGCCGGCAGCACGAGCTCACCATCTCGATCGGCCACCCGGGGGACCGACCGGAGGCGCTGGAGGCGGCCGACCTCGTGCTCACACCCCCGCTGCCCCTCGGCCTGGCCGAGCGCGACCTGGCCGAGGCCCTGCTGGAGTGGTCACGCGCCGAGGTCGGCCGCGCCGGCTGAGCCGCCGGCAGCCAGGCGCTCAGGCGCGGTCCGGCCACGACGGGCCATGGGAACGACCGCGGTCGCCTTCGCCAGACCCATGGTCGGGACGCCGAGGTAGAGGCTCTCGTGGCCGCCCGCGGGGACCGCGAAGGTCTCGTGCCAGATGCCCACGGCGTCGCCGGCGTCCCGCGCGCGGGCGTTGAACGCCTGCCACGCCGGCCGGTGGGCGTGGTCGGGCGCGGAGGCGTAGCGGTAGATGTCGTCGACGCTGCGCCAGTACTGGACCACGGTGACGCCGCGACCGCCGACGAGCGTGCGCGCGTCGAGGAAGCCGAGGTCCTCGCCCTCCCCCCGGGCCGCGGCGGCCTTCGCGGCGTACAGCTCGCGCAGCATGCGCGGCATCGCCCCCATGACCGGCAGCCAGGCGTCGACGCGCCACGGCCGGGTGAACCGCATCCCGATGAGGAACACCGCGATCCCGCCGTCGTGCTCGTGGGTGACGCGCTCGGTGTGGACCTGGACCATGAGCCCTCCTTGGATAGTGCGACTCTCCAATAGTGGATAGCGCTACTATCCAGTGTCAAGGAGGGTGACCATGCGGATCTCTGAGCTCTCGGCGCGCAGCGGCGTGTCCGTGGCGACGCTGAAGTACTACCTGCGCGAGGGGCTGCTGCACGCCGGCCTGGCCACGAGCGCCACCACCGCGACGTATGACGAGTCGCACCTCGAGCGGGTGCGCCTCATCCGTGCGCTGCTCGACAGCGGCGGCCTGTCCGTGGCCGCGGCCCGGCGGGTCACCGACGCCCTGGACACCCCGCCGCCGGACCGGCACGAGCTGCTGGGTGTCGCCCACGGCGCCTTGAGCGGCGGCCCGCTCTCCCCCGAGCAGGGCGCGGCCGCGACGGCGGCCGCAGCGCTCGTCCGGGCCATGGGCTGGAACGTGGACCTCTGCGCCCCGGCACGGGCCGAGCTCGAGCGGGCGCTGGCCGCGGCGGCGGCCGGCGGGCTGCAGGTCCCCGCGCGGGACCTGGCGGCCTACGCCCGGGCGATGCACAGGGTCGCCGAGGTCGACGTCCGCGGCGTGCCCCGCGACTCGGCGGCCGCGGCCCTGCGGCACGTGGTGGTCGGCACGGTGCTGCTCGACCCCGTGCTGCTGGCTCTGCGCCGGCTGGCCCAGGAGGACGTCAGCAGCCACCAGGCCTGAGGGCACCGACGAAAAGGGCGATCCCCGCCCTGGTGACCAGGACGGGGATCGCCTCGTGCGAGTAGCCCCGACGGGATTCGAACCCGCGCTACCGCCTTGAGAGGGCGGCGTGCTAGGCCGCTACACAACGGGGCCCTAGCTGGTTGCTGTCCGTCACGCTTCCGCGCTCTGCAGCCGGTGGAAACCTTACCGAATGGTCAGGATTTCTCCGAATCGCATCCGACCGTCTCCGATCGGACAACAGCGCTGGGGTACCAGGACTCGAACCTAGACTAACTGAACCAGAATCAGTCGTGCTGCCAATTACACCATACCCCAAGGGGGTATCCCGGCCGGCTTCCCCGAAGGGCTTCCGGACCGCGATCCGGGGGTGAACATTACCGGGCGCCTGCCCCGGTTCCCAAATCGGCCTCCCGCGCCGCCAGGAGCGGGCCCACCTCGGCCAGCGAGGACACCCGGGGGCCGTCCCACCCGTGCCCCGCGTCGGCGCCCACCGGGCCGTCGCCCGTGCGGGCCAGCCACACGGCATACAGGCCGGCGGCGCGGGCCCCGTGCGCGTCCACCACCGGGTCGTCCCCCACGTACGCCGTGGCCGCGGGCTCGCTGCCCAGCAGCGAGCAGGCGTGCGCGAAAACGCGCAGGTCCGGCTTGCCGAAGCCGAGGTCGTCGGTGGTCACGACGACCTCGAAGCTGTCCTGCAACCCCGCGAGGCGCAGCTTCTCGGCGGTGTAGGCGGCGCCGGAGTTCGTGAGCACCCCCACCGGCCAGCCGTGCGCCTCGGTACGCCGCAGCAACGAGGTGACGTCGTCGAAGGCGCGCAGGTGGTCGGCGAAGGCCGGTGCATAGGCGGCCTCGAACCGGCTGTGGGCGTCATCGAGGTGGTCCAGTCCCAGGTGCTCGGCCAGGTCGGTCACGCGGGCGCGGCGCATCGCCGTGAAGTCCAGCTCGCCGCGGGTGTAGGCGCCGAACAGGCCGCGCGGGTCGGCCCGGAAGCGCCGTGCTGCCGCCTCGTGCAGGTCCGGACCGGCCTGCGGCCACAGCGCGGCGGCCGCCGTCCTGCCCGCCGCGATCATCGCGGCGGTGCTGTCGACGAGGGTGTCGTCGAGGTCGAGCAGGACGGCGACCACGCGCGTCAGAGCGAGGCGCGCAGGCGCCGCAGCCGGGCCAGGGTGGACTCGCGGCCGAGGATCTCCATGGACTCGAACAGCGGCGGGCTGACCCGCTGCCCCGAGACGGCGGTGCGCAGCGGACCGAAGGCGAACTTGGGCTTGATGCCCAGGCCGTCCACGAGCGCGGCACGCAGGGCGGCCTCGAGGTCGGCGGCCTTCCACTCGCCCACGGCCTCCAGCGCCTTGGTGCCGGCGTCGAGCACGTCGCCGGCGTCGTCCTTGAGCTGGGCGCGGGCGTCGTCGGCGACCTCGAGAGCGTCGTCGGCGGCGTAGAAGGGAGCGACCAGGGCGGTGGCCTCGGACAGCAGCGCCATCCGTGTCTGGATCAGCTCGGCGACGGCGCGGAGACGCTCCAGCTGCTCGGCGGTCGGCTCGGCCGGCAGCACGCCGTCGCGCTCGAGGTAGGGGCGCAGGCGGCCGGCGAGGTCATCCAGGGCGAGCTCACGGATGTAGACGCCGTTGAGCCACTCGAGCTTCTTGAGGTCGAAGATCGGGCCGACCGGGTTGACCTTCGACCAGTCGAAGCGGGCCGAGAAGTCGGCGAAGTCGAAGACCTCGACCTCGTTGCCCTCGGCGTCGTGGGCCGGCGGGTAGGCCAGCAGCGCCAGGAAGTTGACCAGCGCCTCGGGCAGGTAGCCCTGCTCCTGGAACCACGTCAGGCGCGCGGCCGGGTTCTTGCGTTTGCTGATCTTGGACTTGTCGGTGTTGCGCAGCAGCGGCATGTGCGCGAACGCCGGCGCCTCCAGGCCGAGCCACCGGTAGAGCAGGACGTGCTTGGGCGTGGAGCTGATCCACTCCTCACCGCGCACCACGTGGGTGATGCCCATCTCGTGGTCGTCGACCACGACCGCGAGGTGGTAGGTCGGGAACCCGTCCGCCTTGAGGATGACCTGGTCGTCGGGGCGCGGCGCGCTGACCTGCCCGCGGATGAGGTCGGTGAAGGTGAGCTCGACGTCGTCGGGGATGAGCATCCGCACGACCGGCGTCTCGGTGAAGCCCGGAAGGGCAGAGCGCTCCTCGCGCGTCTTGCCGTAGCAGAGGCGGTCGTAGCCGGTGGGCTGCTTGGCCTTCTGCTGCGCCTCGCGCATCTCGGCCAGGCGCTCCTGGGAGCACCAGCAGAAGTAGGCCCTGCCCTCGGCCAGCAACCGGTCGACGTAGGGCTGGTAGGTCTCCAGCCGCTCGGACTGGCGGTAGGGCGCGAACGGCCCGCCGATGTCCGGCCCCTCGTCCCAGGTCAGGCCGAGCCAGTGCAGCGTGTCGAACACCTGCTGCTCGCTGTCCTCACGGAAGCGGGCGCGGTCGGTGTCCTCGATGCGCAGGACGAACTGGCCGCCATGCTGGCGGGCGAAACCGAGGTTGAACAGCGACATGTAGGCGGTGCCGACGTGCGGGTCGCCCGTCGGGGAGGGCGCGACGCGCGTGCGGACGGGACGGGCAGGGGTCTCACTCATGATGGTCCGATTCGAGGTAGGGATGGTGCAGGTCCCGGGCGCTCAGCCGCGGCGCAGGAACGGGTTGGAGAGGGTGCCGATGCCCTCGATCTCGACCTCGACGCGCTGCCCCGTCTCCACCGGGCCGACCCCCGCGGGGGTGCCGGTGAGGATCACGTCGCCGGGCAGGAGCGTGAACGCCTGCGAGGCGTAGGAGACCAGCGTCGCCACGTCGTGGACCATGTCGCCGGTCGTGCCGTCCTGCACGACCTCGCCGTCGAGGCGGGTCACCAGGGACAGGTCGCTGGTGTCGAGCTCGGTCTGGATCCACGGCCCGAGCGGGCAGAAGGTGTCGAAGCCCTTGGCGCGGGCCCACTGCCCGTCGGACTTCTGCAGGTCGCGGGCGGTCACGTCGTTGGCGCAGGTGTAGCCGTAGACGACGTCCTTGACCTGCTCGGGGCCGATGTCCTTGCAGATCCGGCCGATGACGACGGCGAGCTCGCCCTCGTAGTGCACGTTGCTGCTCTGCCGCGGCATGACCACCGGGTCGCCGGGGCCGACGACGGCGGTGTTGGGGACGAGGAACATCAGCGGCTCGGCCGGCAGCTCGCTACCCATCTCGGCGGCGTGGTCGGCGTAGTTCCGGCCGATCCCGATCACCTTGCTGCGGGGGATGATCGGCGCCAGCAGCCGCACGTCCTCGAGCGGGACGCGGTTGCCCGTGAAGACGACCGCCTGGTACATCGGGTCGCCCTGGATCTCCAGGACCACCTCCTGCCCCGGCTCGCCCTCGACGACGCCGAAGGTCGGGTCCTCACCTGTCGTGTATCTCGCGATGCGCACGTGCCGAGGCTACCGGTGGCGCCACGTACCCTTGACTCCCGTGGTCGGGCAGGTGATGGAGCAGGCACAGTGGCGCGCCCGGGAGTCGGCACACCAGGACCGCGTCGACGCGGCCACCGCCGCCCACCTGCAGCGACGCCACGAGGGGCGCAAGCACCCGGTCAACGACTTCCTGTGGACCTACTACTCGCACCGGCCGGCCCAGCTGCGCCGGTGGCACCCGGGTGCCGGGGTCGGGCTGTGCGGCGCGGCCGACCGCGCCGGCTGGAAGTTCTACCGGTATGCCGGGGGGCTGGCCTCCGTGGACCTGCCCGCCTTCCTGGCGGCCCGCGGTGACACGGTGCGCTTCGTCCGGGACCTGCTGGCCGCCACGGCCTCCCGGCCGGCGCACCTGGGCTGCTTCGGGCTGCACGAGTGGGCGATGGTCTACCGGCTCACGCCCGAGCAGGTGCGCCACGCCGACTGGCCGCTGCGGCTGGGGGCGGCCGGCACCGACGAGGTCGTCGAGGCCCACCCGGTCCGGTGTTCCCACTTCGACGCGTTCCGGTTCTTCACGCCCCCGGCCCGGCCGCTGAACGCCCTGGCGCCCACGCGCGATACCCAGTCGTCGCTGGAGCAGCCGGGGTGCCTGCACGCGAACATGGACCTCTACAAGTGGGCCTACAAGCTCACGCCGGTCGTCCCCAGCGACCTGGTCGCGGACTGCTTCGACCTCGCGCGGGAGGTGCGCGAGCTGGACATGCGGGCCGCGCCGTACGACCTGGCCGACCTCGGCTTCGAGCCGGTGCGGATCGAGACGACCGAGGGCAAGCAGGACTACGTCGCCGCGCAGCGGGAGTTCGCCGCGCGGGCACAGGTGCTGCGCCGGCGGCTGGTGGACGTGTGCGACGCGGTGCTGGCGCCGGGTCAGTCCGACCCGTCGTCGAGGTAGAGGCAGAACGGGTGGCCGGCCGGGTCGAGCAGGACCCGGACGGTCTCCTGGGGCTGGAACTGCGCCAGCTCCGCGCCGACGCTCAGCGCGTGCGCCACGGCCTCGTCGAGGTCGTCGACCTCCAGGTCGAGGTGCATCGACATCTGCGGGTCGCCCTCCCCCGCCGGCCACACCGGCCGCACGTAGCCCGCGTCGGTCTGGAAGGCGAGGTTGTAGCCCGCGTCCTTCGAGGGAGCGACGGTGGCCCAGCCCGGGTTGTCCGTGAAGACCTGCCAGCCGAGCAGGTCGGCGTAGAAGCGTGCGAGCGCCGGGGCGTCCCGGGTGTCCAGGACCACCCCGAACCAGCTCTTCGTCGTCCGCAGCGGCATGCGCCCACGCTGCCACGCGGTGGCACCCGGCTCCACCCGAAGCAGCCGGGGCTGGGTGGCGGAGGCGGGAAGGGGCCGGCGAACCTACGGTGGGGTCATGGACGCGGCGACCTTCCCCGAGCTGACCGCCCGGGACCTCGACGGCCGGGAGGTGGCCCTCCCGGGTGGGCTCCCCGGGGAGCTGACCGTGGTGCTCGCGGCGTTCCACCGGTCCCACCAGGCGCTGGTCGACTCGTGGGTGCCGTGGCTGGAGGCCCGGATGGCCGTGGACTCCCGCCTGCGGGTGGTCGAGCTGCCGGTCCTCGCCCTGCACTGGGCGCCGGGCCGGGGCGTGATCGACGGTGGCATGGCGGCGGCGATCCCGGACCCGGCGGTGCGGCGGCGGACGCTCACCGTC
>DASSPC010000262.1:0-2868 GCA_035699865.1 Oryzihumus sp.
GTGAAGAGCACGAGGCCCTGCTGCACCCGGTTCGGGCTGTAGACCCAGGTGAAGTCGCCGCCGACGAGCAGGCCGTCCGGCACGGCCGCGAACGACCACACGCCCATCGGGGAGTCGAAGCTCGGCGTGTCCGGGAGGAGCGCCCCGGACGATGCGCTGAACACGGCATACCGCTGGCGTGGCGCAGTCGTGGTGCTGGTCGGCGAGACGCGGCACTTGCTCCCGTGCGTGCCGTAGTAGAAGTCGCCGTTGACCTCGAGCACGCCCTGCATGCCGCCGTCGCAGCCGGTGCGCCAGAGCAGCCCCGTGCTCGAGTAGGTGTTCAGGTTGACCGCGTCCCACTGGTAGATGTTGTCCGGGCAGACATCACCGCCGTAGAGCCGCTTGCCGTCGGCGCTGAGGTACAGGTGGATGATCCACGGCCCGACCGTGCTGCAGCCGAGCACACCGCCGAGCTGGCGGGCGTTGAGCGCACCGGTCGTGCCGCTGACCACCGCGATGCCGCCTGCGCGTGCCGTGCCGTTGACCGTGGTGAACGGTCCGCCGAGGAAGACCAGGCTGCCGTCCGCCTTGACCGCCAGGCTCTGCACCATGCCGCCCTGCCGGAGGGTTCCAGTCGGGCCGACGGTGTTGGCGACCCAGGTCGAGACCACCGCGCCGGTGCTGGGGCTCAGCTTGACCGTGTGGCTGCGGGCGACGCCGTTGACCGTGGTGAACTGGCCACCGGCGAACACCGCCCCGCCGCCGTAGCCGATCGAGAACACGTCGTTGTTGAACGTCGGCTTGAACCCGGTGTCGAGGGACCCGGTCGAGGTGACGATGGAGGCCACCTTGCTGCGGGCCTGACCCTGCACCGTGGTGAACGACCCCGCCAGGAACAGTCGCGACGCGTCCGCGGAGAGCTGCAGGTCGAGGACCTCGTTGTTGGTGTCCGCGGCGAAGGAGGTGTCCAGTGCGCCGGTCTTGGCGTCGAGGGCCGCGATCCCCTTGCGCACACCACCGTTGACGCTGGTCATCTCGCCGCCCACGAAGACCGCCGAGCCGGCCGGGGCCAGCGCGAGGACCCGGTCACCGGAGACCGGGTTCCAGCCGATCAGGTTGCCGTTGGAGGTGTTGTACGCCGCCGCGTCGTGGCGGATGGTCGAGCCCGAGGCCCCGAAACGGCCGCCCACGTAGAGCGTGCCGTCGCTGACGGCCAGGGAGGAGACCTCCGGGGTGCACGCCGGGTTGGTGTGGGCGTCCTTGGTCGTGTGCCGGGTGTTGCAGCCGTTCAGCGCGGCGTTGAGGCCGGTGACCCCCCCGGTGGGTGACAGCCCACCGAGCCGGGCGCGTGCCACGCCGGCCAGCGCGCCGAACAGGCCGCCGGCGTAGACGGTGCCGTCGGACGCGTTCACGGCCAGGGCCTCGACGGTGTTGTCCGCCGAGGGCGCCCAGGACGTCAGGGCACCCGTGGCCGGGTTCCACGCGGCGAGGCGGTAGCGCGTGACGGACGTGGTGCCGTCGCCGGCGCTGGTGAAGCTGCCGCCGCCATAGAGCACCGAGCTGCTCGGCGAGAGCTGCAGGGACGTCACGGATGCCGAGGCGGTGGGGTGGAAGGTGGCGTCCAGTGCGCCGTTGGACACCCCGATCTTGGCGAGGCGGGTGCGGGCCGCGCCGTTGACGGCGGTGAAGTCGCCGCCGACGAACACCGAGCTCCCAGAGACCGCGAGGGCGCGGACCGTCGCGCTGGCGCTCGCCGACCACCCGGCGACCGCGGCGCCACCGGTGCGGTCGACCGCGCCGAGCCGGTTCGCGGCGACCGCCGTCGAACCGACCTGGGTGAACTCGCCGCCGATCACCACCGAGCTGGGGGTGACGGCCAGGGCGTAGACCGTGCCCTTGGGCTTGGGGTTCCACTTGGTGACCGCGCCGTTCGCGGTCACCTGCGCGGCGCTGGGGCGGTAGACCCCGCCGACGTGCGTGAAGCTGCCGCCGATGTACCACCCGCCGGAGCCGTCGGGGACGGCCGTCCTGACGACGCCGTCGACCAGTGGGGCGCCGGAGAGCAGCTTCCCGCTGCTGCCGTCGACGCCCACGCCGTAGCCGGTGGACGGACCGACGTAGTCGAAGCCACCGGCGAGGTAGACCCGTCCGCCGGTCGCGACGATGTCGGTCACGCGGCCGTTGGTGCCCCACCAGGCCGGGAGGTTCGAGGGACTGGGGTTGTAGTCCAGGTTGGGCGGCGAGGCCGACGCCGCCACGGGCAGCGCCAGCGCGCCGAGCAGCCCGAGGGCGACAGCGGCACGCCGCCGTGCGCTGCCGCGCAGCAGGTGGAAGCAGCGTGCAAGGGGCATGTCAGCAGGCTTTCGAGGCGATCGTGGAGGCGGAGCCGGACATCTGGGCGGCGTTGCCGAGCGCTGCGCTCCCCTTGGCGTCCGTGGCCGCGGCGTCGGCCAGGGTGGTGCTCCGCAGCGTCGAGGCCGCAGCCAACGCCTGCTGCACCTCGGTCGTGCCGAGGACCGTGGGCGGGTGGGCCTCGGCGGCGACCGCGCTGCGCAGGGCGGCGAGGTCGCTGGTGACCCGGGCCGCCGCAGCCTGCAGCGGGCCCAGGCTCGCCCTCATCCGCGCCGTCCCGGCGTACTGGGCGGCAACCGCGGAGCGTGCCCGGGCAGCGGCGGCCCACGTGGTCGCGGCGTTGCCCCGCACGGCGGTGCAGTCACGCACGCTGCCATAGGCGGATGCCCGTTCGCGGGCGAGGGCCGCCCGCCCGACGGCCAGGGCGTCGGCGACGGCCTGGCGCTGGGCTGCCAGGTTGCTGGCGGTCCGCACCCCGGCGCTCGCGCTGGTCAGGGTGAACAACGAGGTGGTCAGGGTCCTGTTGGCCGCCAT
>DASSPC010000263.1:0-11489 GCA_035699865.1 Oryzihumus sp.
GTCACCGCCAGCGGCGACAAGCTGCTCGGCGGCCCGCAGGCCGGGCTCATGTTCGGCGATGCCGCGTTGATCGAGCGGCTGCGCCGCCACCCCGCAGCGCGGGCGCTGCGCGTCGACAAGCTCACGCTCGCGGCGTTGGAGGCCACGGTGCGTGGCCCGCTCACGCCCACCGCGCGATACCTGCACGTGGACCCGGCCGACCTGAGGCGCCGGACCGAGTCGCTCGCGGCCGGGGTCGGCGGGCAGGTCGTGCCCTCCGACGGCGCCGTGGGCGGCGGCGGCGCCCCCGGCCTGGTGCTGCCCGGGTGGGCGCTCGCGCTGCCCGCGACGCTGGCCGGGCCGCTGCGCGCCGGCGACCCCAGCGTCGTGTGCCGGGTCGAGCGGGACCGCTGCCTGGTCGACCTCCGGTGCGTCCCTGAGAGCGCGGACCCGTTGCTGCGCAAGGCCATCGAGGCGGTTCTGCTCTAGTGCACGTCGTCGCGACGGCAGGGCACGTCGACCACGGCAAGTCCACTCTGGTGCGTGCGCTGACCGGCATGGAGCCCGACCGGTGGGCCGAGGAGCGACGGCGGGGGATGACGATCGACCTCGGCTACGCCTGGATGGCCCTGCCGGGCGGCGCGATGCTCGCGTTCGTCGACGTCCCCGGTCACGAGCGCTTCATCGGCAACATGCTCGCCGGGCTGGGGCCCGCACCGGCGGTCATGTTCGTCGTCGCCGCCGACGAGGGGTGGCGACCCCAGTCCACCGAGCACCTCGCGGCCGTCGACGCGCTCGGCCTGCGGGACGGCCTGCTCGTCGTGACGCGCAGCGACCTCGCCGACCCCCGCCCGGCGACCGAGGAGGCGCTGGACCGGCTGGGCCGCAGCAGCCTCGGTGCCGTCGAGGCCGTCGCGGTCTCGGGCGCCACGGGCTCGGGGATCCCCGTGCTGCGCGACGCCCTGCAGCGGCTCGCCAACCGGCTGCCGACGCCCGACCCGACCGCACGGGTGCGCCTCTGGGTCGACCGCAGCTTCACCGTGCGCGGCAGCGGCACCGTCGTCACCGGCACCCTCCCCGCGGGGACGCTCACGGTCGGCGACGAGCTGGAGCTCGACGGCCGGCGCCTGCGGGTGCGCGGCCTGCAGAGCCTGGGCGAGCCGCAGGGCCGGGTCGAGGCGGTCGCGCGGGTGGCAGTCAACCTGCGCTCCGTGGCCCGAGAGGACGTCGGTCGTGGCCACGCCCTCCTGACCCCCGACTCCTGGCGGCAGACCGACGTCCTGGATGCCCGGCTGCCCGGCAGCGACCCGGCTGCCCTGCCGTCGCAGCTCGTCCTGCACCTGGGGACGGCATCGGTGCCGGTGCGGCTACGGGCCCTGGGCGGCGAAACCGTCCGGCTGTCCCTGGCCAGGCCCCTGCCGCTGGTAGCCGGGGACCGCGCGATCCTGCGCGACCCCGGCCGGCACGCGGTGGCCGCCGGCGTCGTGGTGCTCGACGTCGACCCGCCCACCCTCCGGCGGCGTGGCGCTGCGCGCGAGCGCGCCCTGGAGCTCGGCGACTCGGCGGCAGGACCGGACCTCGCCGCCGAGGTCCGGCGACGCGGCGCCGTGCCGGAGTCGGA
Organism: Oryzihumus sp.; assembly: GCA_035699865.1. Taxonomy (GTDB): domain Bacteria; phylum Actinomycetota; class Actinomycetes; order Actinomycetales; family Dermatophilaceae; genus Oryzihumus. The sequence goes on from DASSPC010000263.1 coordinate 1,601, forward strand.
CCTGACCGGCCTGGGTCTGGGTCTGGGGGCGACTGTGGGGCGGGAGTCGCTGCCCCCTGGCGTGCACCGCCGTGGCACGTGGCTGGTCGACGACGACGCGTGGCTGGCCTGGGGGCAGCGGCTCGGGGCGTTCGTCGACCAGTGGGCCCGCGCCCACCCGCTCGACCCCGCGGTGCCCACCGAGGTCGCCCGGCGCGAGGTGGCGATCCCCGACGTCGCCCTGGTGCCGGACCTGGCGGAAGCAGCCGGGGTGCAGCTGGGTGGCGGCCGGCTCACCCGCCCCGGCGTCGTGCCGTCCCTGGGCCCGGCCGAGCCCGGGCTGCAGGAGCTGGAGCGGCGCCTGCGAACGGACCCCTTCGCCGCGCCGGAGCGCCCTGACCTGGACGAGCTGGGCCTGGGGCCCCGGCAGCTGGCCGCGGCCGAGCGTGCCGGGAGGCTCCTGCGCCTGAGCGAGGACGTGGTCCTGCTGCCCGACGCCCCAGCCCGCGCGATGCGGGCTCTGGCGGCACTGCAGCAGCCGTTCACCCTCAGCGAGGCACGGGTGGCTCTCGGCACGACTCGGCGGGTGGCGGTGCCCCTGCTCGAGCACTGCGACAGCCGCGGGTGGACGGTGCGCGTCGACCCCTCCCACCGCCGGGTCCGGCGCTGAGGCTGCTGCCCACCGGCGGCAGACAGCACCGTTCGACGGTGGTGGGCGCCGGCGCAGGCCGGGGGTCGCCGGACTGCTGCTGCCTCGCACCCGGCAAGCGCGAGGACCGGAGCCGATGTGGCGTGGCTCCGGTCCTCTGCTGGGCTGCGCGCCTCAGTCCTTGAAGGCGTCCTTGACCTTCTCCCCTGCCTGCTTGAGGTTGGCCTTGGTCTGGTCGCCCTTGCCCTGGGCCTTCAGGTCGCGGTCGCCGGTTGCCTCGCCGACCTTCTCCTTGGCGACGCCGCCGATCTCCTCGCCCTTGTTGCGGAGCTTGTCCTCGTTGCCCATCACTTCTCCTTTGGTCGAGCCGGATGTGGCACCTGCCCGCGCCCTGCGGCGCGGCAGGGGTTCAGTGGTTGCGCAGCGCCGAGATCAGATCGGCCTTGCTCATGGAGGACCGTCCCTCGATGCCGATCTCGCGTGCGCGCTTCAGGAGCTCGTCCTTGGACCAGTCCTCGTAGTCGCCGTGCGAGCCACCCTTGCGACCCACCGACGAGCGTGAGCTGTTCGCCGCCGCGTTGGCGATGCGGGCGGCCTTCTCCTTGCTGGCGCCGTCGTCGCGCAGCGACTCGTACAGGTCCTTGTCCTTGACGCTGGGTCCGGGGTCCTTGCGGGGCATCTCCCCACCTGCCTTCCCTCTCGTACAGGTCAGCCGTGCCTGCCTCGTACCCGACCAGGCGGCCCCCAAACGTCCCCGCATGCTCCGGCAACCTGCGGGTACGGACAAGGACAGCGCACCCCCGACGGAAAGGATGGACCAGCATGGCTGTGACGACGTTCCAGGACCTGCCGCTCGCCGAACGAGACCGCGAGTGGGACGGTGCCGCCGCGGAGAAACGGGTTCGGGAGTGGGCCGGCGCCGACGAGGAGCCCAACGCCCGCTACCGGGACGCCCATGTCTGGTACGACGCGGACGCGAAGGCGAACTTCACGGCATACAAGCTGCTCGTCGCTGACGTGGTCGACGGCCGGTTGAAGGCGGTGCCCCGCGGGGTGATGGCGGCCGCCGCCGTCATGCAGGGCTCGCGCGGGGGTGTCGACCTGCCCGAGCGCGACGTCGCCCGGGTCAAGGGGCACCTCGCGCGCTACTACTCCAAGATGGGCGAGGAGCCCCCGTGGGAGCGGGACTGACGCGCCGGGTTGAACCGCCCCCGCTCCGGGCACGAGGAGGCAGGACCACGATCCGCAGAGAGAGGTGACCTGCATGCAGGAGCACGAGCTGGCCGCCCTGGTCGGCATGACCGCCCGCGCCCAGGACGGGGAGAAGATCGGCCGCATCGAGGAGGTGCTCTCCGAGGAGCACAGTCAGGAGGGCACCTGGCTGCGGATCCGCACCGGCCTGCTGGGCCGGCACGACGCCCTCGCTCCCGTCTCCGAGGCGCGGGTGGAGTCCGGCGACGTGGTGCTGCCCTACGGCAAGGACACCGTGGTGCAGGCGCCTACCCTCGAGGGGGGCTGGCCACCGTCCTTCGACGACGCGCAGAGCCTGCACCAGTACTACGCGACGACGTGGATGGCCCGGCAGGCGGGCCGCGACGGCGCCAGCCCCGTGGCCGGGGCCGCCTACACCCGGCCCGACCCGGCCGATGGCATCGCCGACCCCGCGACCGTGTCCGCACGCACCGGTGCCGGTGACGGGAGCGACGCCCTCGGGCAGCCGCGGGTCACCGACGGCCCCAAGCGCTACGACGAGCTGATCGAGCCGCGTGACGAGACTGACGCCCGGGACAGCAGGGACGAACGCGACGGATGAGCCGCCCCCGGGGCGCCGCCCCGGAGGGTCAGTGTGGGTATGGTGCGAGGGAGGTCCAGCAACGGCCCACCCCGCCTGCTCCCCCGGGATGCACCATGACCACGTTGCTGACCACCTGCTCCCCCACCTCAGCCCGGACACGCAAGACAGGGACTCGCGAGGCCCGGACCCGGCTGCTGCTCGACCGGCTGGCCCACGAGCGGGACCCGCGCGTCTGCCGCCGGATCCGGGACGAGGTCGTCTGCTGCAACATCGACGTGGCCTGCGCGATCGCCGCCCGCTACCGCGGCCGCGGGCTCGACCCCGAGGACCTGCGGCAGGTCGCGCTGGTGGGACTGGTCAAGGCGGCGCAGCGCTTCCGGGCCGGCGCCGGCGACAGCTTCCTGGCCTTCGCGCGGCCGACCATCCGCGGCGAGATCCGCAGGCACTTCCGCGATGCCGGCTGGGCGGTGCGCCCGCCACGACGGCTGCAGGAGCTGCACGCCGACATCCGGGTCGTCGCCTCCACCCTGGAGCAGGACCTCGGGGGCCCGCCGAGCACCGTGCAGATCGCCGACGCACTGGGCACGGACGAGCGCTCGGTCGCCGAGGCGCGGGAGCTGCCCGGCTGCTACTCCCCGACCTCGCTGGACACGAGGCGGGACGCGCACCTGCGCACCCTCGCCGACGAGCTGCCTGACCCCGGCGGGGACCCGGCCGACGCCGTGGAGGGGCGCCTGTCGCTGGCCGCCGCGCTGCGGACGCTGGACCCGCCCGACCTGCGGCTGCTGCGGCTGCGCTTCGAGGACGAGCTGAGCCAAGAGGAGATCGGACGTCGGCTCGGGGTCAGCCAGATGCAGGTCTCCCGGCGGCTGCGTCGAGTGCTCGGCCGGCTGCGGGACGAGCTCCAGGCGGCCTGACCCGGGGGCCCCGGCACCCGGAGCGCCTCCCGGCGAGGCGCTCACTCCGCCAGCAAGGGACGCACCTCGTCGGCCCAGAACTGGAAGAACTCCTCCTGCTGCGGCCCCATCTGCGAGACGTAGAGGGTGTCGTAGCCGGCGTCGGCGAACTGACGCACCACCTCGGCGTGGCGCTTGGGATCGGGTCCGCACGCGACGGAGGAGGCGGTGGACTCCCGGGTGACCAGACTCGATGCCTGCTCGAAGTGCTTGGGACTGGGCAGGACCTGCGCCAGCTCGCCCGGCACCCCCGAGTTGGCCCACAGCCGGTGGGCGGTGTCCACGGCCGACTCCTCGTCACGCGCCCAACAGACCTTCACCCCCGCCTCGGCCGGCCCCCGGCCGCCATGGACCCGGTAGTGGTCCAGGTCGTCCGGTTGGGGGTTGGTGCTGATGAAGCCGTCCCCGATGCGCGCGGCCAGCTCGATCGCCCGCGGACCGAAGCCGGACACGTAGATCGGCGGCGCCTTGTCCGGGCGGCTGTAGAGGCGCGCCTCGTCAACGACGTAGTGGCGGCCGCGGTGGTAGACCCGCTCCCCGGAGAACAGCCGGCGGATGATGTCCACCGCCTCCTCGAGCATCTCCAGCCGCACCTGCGCGCTCGGCCAGCCCGCGCCGGTGACGTGCTCGTTGAGGGCCTCGCCCGAGCCGACGCCCAGGTGGAAGCGGCCGGGCATCAACGTCGCGCTGGTGGCTGCCGCCTGCGCGATGACCGCCGGGTGGGTGCGCACGGTCGGGCAGGTCACGGCCGTCGTCAGCGGCAGGTCGCACACCTGGGACACCGCCCCGATCACCGACCAGACGAACGGGCTCTGCCCCTGCTCGTCGTTCCACGGGTGGAAGTGGTCCGAGACCCACAACGCCTCGAACCCCGCGTCCTGGGCCATCCGGGCCTGCCGCACCAGCTCGGGTGCCGGGTGCTCCTCACTGGAGAGGAAGTAGCCGAGTCGCATCGTGTCTCCTCCTGGGGTCGCGTGCTCGCGGCGTACCCGTCGCGGCCACCACCGAAACCGACGTTTGGGCCGGGCCGTCCACGGGCACGGGACCGGCGAGGAGGCGATGACATGACCCTGAGCCCTCAGGCCACCATCCCGCCGAACGACCCGCCGCGGCCCACGCCGCCGAGCCCGCGACCGCCGACGCCGCCTGCGCCGGCGCCCGAGCCGCCGGGCCCAGGGCCGGACCCGGTCCCTCCCGTGGAACCACCCCTGCAACCGGACACCCCACCTGCCTGAACCCGGCTCACCCGGCCGGAGGGCGTCACCCGTCGCCGAGCAGGGCCTCGAGGTCGCGCAGGTCGGCCACCGTCGCGGTCACCTGCGGCGGCACCTCACGGCCCTCGCGGTTGACCCACACCGCCCGCCAGCCGGCCTCGCGCGCAGCGACCACGTCGTGGCCCACCGAGTCCCCCACCATCACCAGCTCCTCCGGCCGCGCCCCGACCTCGCGCGCCACGTGGGCATAGAGGGCGGGGTCGGGCTTGCGCAGCCCGACGTGCTGCGCCAGGAACACCTCACGGAAGTGCCCGAGCCCCAGGGTGTGCGGGTAGCTGTTGCCGTTGCTGACCACGCCCAGACGGTGACGTGGCGCCAGCGCGGCGAGCGCCGGCCGGACGTCGGGGTAGACCACGGGGTCGGCGAAGCGGCACCGCAGGTAGTGCCCGGTCACCGCCCGGGCCAGGTCCTCGTCGCCTCCCGGCACACACCGGGCCACCACGACGCGGAACGACTGCAGCCGGATCTGCTCCATCGTCGTCGACGCCGACGCACTCGCCGCCACCTCGTCCCGGGCGGTGCGCAGGTCCTCGACGGTCAGCCCGTCCGCCAGGCCTGCCGGCAGCCGGCGCTGCAGCTCGCCCAGTGTGGACTCCAGCGCGCGGCGCATCATCGTCGCGAAGTCGCACAGCGTCTGGTCCACGTCGAAGAAGACCCAGCGGACCATCGCGCTCCCCCTGTATGCCGTGCCTCACCGTGCGCCCTCACGTCGGCTCAGTCAGCGTGCGCCCACCGTACCGAGACCGCCCGCACCATCCCGGCGCAGCCCCTCGATGTAGCCGATCTCCTCGCTCCCCATGACCGGCGGCCCCAGGGCACGCCCCGGCGCGCGCCCCGTGCAGGCAGAATGCCGGGCGTGAGAACGCATCGGGGGGACCCCGGCGAGGACCTGGTGGTTGGCCCCGCCCCTGGCGTCCGGCAGCCGCTGGCCATCCCGGCGTCCGACCTGCGCGAGCGGTTCAGCCGCTCCTCCGGACCGGGCGGCCAGGGGGTCAACACCACCGACAGCCGGGTCGAGCTGCGCTTCGACGTCGCCACCTCTGCCGCGTTCACCGACGACCAGCGCACCCGCCTGCTCGGCGCCCTGGCGAGCCGGCTCGTGGGCACCGAGCTGGTCATCACCGCCTCGGAGCACCGCGCCCAGCGCCAGAACCGCGCGGCTGCCCGGGCGAGGCTCGCGGCATACCTGCTGGAGGGGCTCGCCCCTCCCCCGGCGTCGCGTCGCGCGACCCGGCCGACCAAGGGCTCGCAACGGCGCCGGCTGGAGGGCAAGCGGCGCCGCGGCGAGACCAAGTCGCTGCGCGGGCGCGTGCAGGACGGCTGAGCCCGGACAGGGGACGAAGTCCCTGTCCGAGCGGTCAGGGCCGGCGAAGACTGGCTGCGTGAGCACCTATACCGGGCACCCCGGAGAGGACCTGTTCATCCACCCCGCCCCGGGGCTGCCTGACGGCTTGCGGGTGCACGAGGAGGACCTGCAGGAGCACTTCTCCCGCTCGACCGGCCCAGGCGGGCAAGGGGTGGACACCACCTCGGCCAAGGTCGAGCTGCGCTTCGACGTGCCGGAGGCCCGCTCCCTGAGCGCGGACCAGCGCCGCCAGGTCGAGGAGTACCTCAGCCCGCGGCTGCACCACGGGGTGCTGGTCATTCAGGCCCACGAGCACCGGTCCCAGTGGGAGAACCGCGTGGCGGCCAGGGAACGCCTGGTGCACCTGTTGCGCGAGGCGCTCGAGCCCGCTCCGCCGGAGCGCTGGCCGGGGGCGCCCAGCCACGAGTCGGACGACGCGCGCATCGCGAGCAAGAAGGAACACGCACGCACCAAGTCCTTGCGGGCACCGGTGCTGCCGGACGAGGAGTGAGAGGCGTCGGGCGGCACACGCCCGCGGGAAGGGAGCAGTCAATGTCCAACCAGGGCAACATGATGGACACCGCGCAGGCGCGGCTGGAGTCGGTCAGCCGCGGTTCGGCGATCCTGGTCGGCATCTTCGGCGCCGTCACGGTCGTCGTCGGAGTGCTCGCGATGATCTGGCCCGGCAAGACGGTCGTCGTCCTGGCGCTGCTGTTCGGCATCCAGCTCGTCGTCGCCGGGATCATCCGCTTCGTCGAGGGCCTGGCACGCACCGAGGAGAGCGGCGGCACGCGGACCATGCTCGCGCTGCTGGGCGTGCTCTCGATCATCGTGGGCGTCTGGGCGATGCGCCACCTCGGCCTGACCGTGCTGACGCTGGCGCTGGTCCTCGGCATCTACTGGATCATCCACGGCATGATCGAGGTCTTCGTCGCCATCACCGACCACGGCGCCGAGTACCGCGGCACCCGCGCCACGCTCGGCGTGCTCAGCGTCCTCGCCGGCATCGTCCTCGTGGCCTGGCCCGGGGTCTCCCTCGCCGCGCTGGCGTGGGTCACCGGGCTGTGGCTGGTCGTGCTCGGCATCGGTGAGCTGGCGCTGGCGTTCCGCCTGCGCCGTCACGGTGCGGCCATGGGTCCGGCCGCACCGATCCAGCCTCGTCCCGCGTGAGACGAGGCGTCCTGGGCCGGCCGGGCTGCGTGCCCGACCGGCCCAGCCGTGTGCGCAGCTGGTGACGGTATGCCGGTCGGCCGGGTCGGGAGGCGCCGGTCCGGTGCCTCTAGGTCAGGTCCCAGGCCTCGATGTCGGTCTGCCGATGGATCAGGCCGTTGTCCGCGACGGCGAGGTGCACGTGCTCGAGCACGCGGCTGCCGTCGGGCCGGGTGAGCACGAGCCGGAACCACACGTTGGACCCGCTCATCGCGGTGTCCTCCACGTTCATCCCGTAGTCCCCCGCGCAGACCGAGCGCAGGCCGGCGTGGATGGCGATGTTGCCCTGCAGGCGATGCGGGTGCGACGGCGGCTGGTCATGCCGGAACTCCAGCCACTCGGCGTCCTCGTCGAAGTAGTCCGACCACCGGTCGGCGTCCTTGGCCCTGACCGCCGCGGTGAAGCCCTGCAGGTCGAACGTGCGCGGCGGGATGATGGTCTCCTGGTGCGGTGCCATCTGCGGATCGTGGCGCGGTCACCGCGAGGTGTCATCGTCCGCGTGGAGTAGTCCCCGCGGGATCGGTCCGGCGGAACGCGTCGAGGGACGCCAGGGCCCCGGCGCCCAGGGCGACCCAGCCTCGTTGCAGCCAGCCCCACGCGGGGCGGTTCGCCCTCCACCCGCTGCCGTGGCCGTTGCCGTCGGGGGCGGGCCGCGCCTGGTCCTCGGGGCTCGGAGCAGCCGGCTGGCGCCGAGCGCCCGGGGGGTGTTCCGTCGGCTCGGGGGTGGCCCGGTCCGGGCGGGTGAAGAAGACCTCCGGGTTGGCGTCGAATGCGGCCGTCTGCGCCTGCTCCCACTGCAGGACCGCGCGGCGGGCGAGGTGTTGCTGCGCCGTCCGTGCGAACCGCGTCAGGGCCTGCTCGGCCTCGTGCTGGTCGCGCAGCGACGCCACCTCGGCATCGAGCGCCAGCTGGGTGCGCAGGGCCTCGGCGTCGACCTCGGCGCTTGCGGTGACCCCGGCCTTGTCCAGCGTGGCCTTGTCGGCGAGGGCGCACAGCTCCTCGTAGAGCGAGGGGCGCCCGATCATGAACAGCAGCTTGAGGACCACCGGCAGGCACTCGATGGCGGTGAAGAAGAGGAAGAGCGCCAGGTGGGCACGACCGAGCGCGGGGTCCCTGGCGGTGACCCGGCCCAGCGCCTCCAGCCGTGCCAGCAGGCCGTCACCGTGCCGGGTGGTCGCGGCGTTGCGCGCACGTTCGGCGGCCATGGCAGCCTCGGAGGACGCCACCGTGGCACGCAGGTCGGCCAGGTGACGGGAGTCGTTGGCGTGCTGCTGGTCCAGCTGGTGCTGGAGCCCGGTCCGGACGTCGTTCGTCGTCTCCGCGAGCTGCTGGCTGAGCTCGTCGCGCCGCCGGAGCGCTTCGTCCCGGATGGCGACCTTCTCCCGGTAGGCGGGTCCTGCGCCGACCTTGTTGCTGCCGCAGGTCCCCTCGTGCTCGCAGACGACCGCCTGCTCGGCCCGCTCGTAGGCGGCCTGGGCGACGGCCAGCTGCGAGCTGAGGTTCGCCACGGCCTCGTCGGCCAGGACCGCACTGTCGGACAGCGGCGTGGCCACAGCCGTCTCCAGGCTGCGGATCTCGGCGCGCTGGGCCGGCAGGTCGCGGTAGCGCGCATCGTGCGCGAGCTGCTGGGTGAAGGCAGCCTGGGACTCCGCCTGCATGACCGTCAGCTCATCGTTGATCTCGGCGGTGAACGCCTGCAGCGTCAAGGGGGTCGAGACGACCAGGCCGATGATCAGCGCCAACCCCAGCCTTGGCAGCGCCATGCCGACGTTCGCCCACCATCTGCGCTGACGCGTCGTGGCCGTCAGCACCCAGCGGTCGAAGTTGGCGATGGCCAGGCCCCAGAGCACCGCGAGCACGGCGGCGACGGCGACCGGTGCGTGCAGCGCCATGTGCAACGCGAAGCCCATCGACAGCGCCGCCAGCGACGAGGTCGTGAGGACGACACCGCCCAGCGACTCCTGCTTGACGCGCTCGCCCGGCGCCTGGGCCAGGATGACGGGGTTGGCGCCGGAGACGGCGACGAGGAACCTGCGGATCACCGCCGCCCCCTCTCGTCGTGGTCAGGGCCGGGTCGTCCGCCCAGTGCCTCCTCCTGAGCACGCCCGAGGGCGAACCGCCCCGGGGGAAGCGAGACGTCGACCGGCGGCAGCTGCACACCGGGGGCCGGCGGCCAGACCCCCGGCCCGTCGCCGAGGTCGATGTGCGGCGCCGGGATGCGCAGGTCCGGTTCCTCGAGGTCGGCGGCCCCGTCGGGCAGGTCCACGACAGGCTGCCGCCCACCGTTCGTCGCTGACGCGGAGGTGGGAGGTGGTGGCGCCGCGTCCGGGGAGTCCTCCGGCGTCGTGGGTGGGCCGGCATCCGTGACGGCAGGTCGTGACAGGTGCTGCGTGCTGACGGCGCGGATCCACCGGCCGGCGTCGAGCGGGTCGGGGTCGCGTGGGGCCCGCAGGCCGGTGGACCGACGATCGTCGTCGCGGGTCTGGCAGCACGTCCACCGTGGACAGCGTCCCGGGCCACACGCGCGCTCCGCCCCTGCGCCACCCCCACCGAGCCCTGCAGCCGTCGTCATCGGCGCCGGCCACTGCGGGAACGCTCCGGGCCAGGGCTGACCGGGTTGCTGGCCGGATCCCGGGTGCCAGTAGTAGCCCGGCGGCGCCACCAGAGCCGCACGTCGGCGGC
>DASSPC010000264.1:0-8628 GCA_035699865.1 Oryzihumus sp.
GCGTTGATGATCTCGGCGCCCTTGAGCACCCGGCGCAGTGGCACGACCACGTGCCGTGGGCTGAGGCTGCCGGCACTGGCCTCGGGCAGGAACGGCTGGTAGGTCATGTAGGAGCGCGGGTCGATGACCGTGACGGTCGCCTCTCCGGCGCGCAGCTTCCGCAGCAACCCCAGGCTCGTGTAGAGCCCGACGTAGCCGCCTCCGAGGACCACGATGCGTTTGCTCACCGCTCGACGGTACTACTCGTGAAAGTTTTCACAAAGTCCCTCCCAGTCCGCGGACAGCCTCTTGACCCCGGTATGCCGGACCCCGCCACCCGGGCCCGGCCCACCTCAGAGCCGGGCCAGGACGGCGTCGAGCATGGCCTCGGTCAGCTTGCCCGTGAAGGTGTTCTGCTGGCTGACGTGGTAGCTGCCGAGCAGGCGAATCGCCTTGCCGTTGCTGGAGACCAGCGTGGTCTCGGCACCGTGGCCGAAGCGCGGCGCCGGCCTGGGCACGGCCCAGCCGAGCCGGCGGGTGGACTGCAGCGTGGCCGTCCAGGCGATCGCCCCGAGGGCCAGGACCGAGCGCAGCGTCGGCTCGGCGAGAGCAAGGTCACGGTCCAGCCAGGCCCCGCAGGTGTCCCGTTCCAGCGGCGTCGGCCGGTTCGCCGGCGGGGCGCACCGCACCGCGGCCACGATGCGTGCCCCGCTCAGCCGCTGCCCGTCGCCGCTGGCCACGCTGTGCGGCTGGGTGGCGAACCCCGCGCGGTGCAGCGCGGCGTAGATCCAGTCCCCGCTGCGGTCGCCGGTGAACATCCGCCCGGTGCGGTTGGTGCCGTTGGCCGCCGGCGCCAGGCCGACCACCAGGACGTGCGGGTGGGGGTCGCCGAAGCCGGGACCGGGCCGTCCCCAGTAGGGCTGGTCGGCGAAGGAGGCGCGCTTGCCCCCGGTGGCGACGTCCTCCCGCCACCGCACGAGGCGTGGACAGGCCCGGCACACGCTGACCCTGGCGTCGAGCTCCTCGACGTCGGGGGCCGTGCGGGCCAGGCGCGCGGCCGCCGCCGGCGTCCGGGCCACCGGGGTGTCCTCCGCCGCCGGGTCCCCGGGCCAACCGGTGCCGGGCGGCACCGGGGAGGGGAACAGCCGGCCGGTCACCGGGTGGGGCAGCAGCCCCTGCGGGTCGAGCCCCGGACCGTCCCCCATCGCCAGCCTCCCTCAGCCCGGTCAGCCCGCGATGCCGAGGGCGATGCCGTCGAGGATGTCGTGCTCGCTGGTGACCACCTCGGTCACGTCGGCCTCGCGGCGGACCCGCTCCACGATGAGCCGCCAGATGAGCGCCCCCGCCCCGATGACGTCGACCCGGCCCGGGTGCATGAACGGCAGGGCCGCGCGCTCGGCGTGCGACATGGTCAGCAGGTCCTCGGCCGCGGCGGCCACCACCCCGACCGGGAGCTGGGCGAGGTGGATGCGCGCCGGGTCGTAGCCCGGCAGCCGGAGGGCGTGGGCCGTCAGGGTGGTCACGCTGCCGGCCAGGCCGACCAGGGCCTTGACCCCGGCGAGGTCCACCACGGCGGCGGCCTCGTCGATGGCGGCCTCGATGTCGCGGGTCGCCGCGGCGACCTCGTCGGCCGTGGGCGGGTCGGAGTGCAGGTGGCGCTCGGTCATCCGCACGCAGCCGATGTCGACCGACCGGGCCTGCTCGACGTCGTCGGTGCCGCGGACCAGCTCGGTGGACCCGCCACCGAGGTCGACCACGAGGTAGGGGCCGGGCACGCCGCGCCCGCGCAGCTCCCCGGTCGCGCCACGGAAGGACAGCGAAGCCTCCTCGTGCCCGCTGACGACCTCAGGCGCGATACCGAAGGAGGCGAAGGCCTCACGCACCCCGGCGACGAACTCGGCGGCGTTGCGCGCGTCGCGCGAGGCGGAGGTGGCCACGAAGCGGACCCGCTCGACGCCGTGCTCCTCGCACTGGGCGGCGTAGTCGCGGCACGCGGCGAGGGTGCGCTCCATCGCCTCCGGGGCGATGACGCCGGTGCGGTCGACGCCGTAGCCGAGCCGGACGACCTCCATCCGGCGCACCACGTCGGTCAGGGTGCCCGCCACCGGGTCGACGTCGGCGATGAGCAGCCGGATCGAGTTGGTGCCGCAGTCGACCGCCCCGACCCGGGTCACTCCGCGGCCCCGCGCTCCACGCACGGGCCGCCCGCCCACCAGTCGTCGAGGGCGTCCAGGGCCTCGTCCCCGAGCGGGTTGACGCCGCGGCCCACGGCCAGGGAGTGCGCCACCAGCACGTGCAGGCACTTGACGCGGGTCGGCATGCCGCCGGCGGTGATGCCCTCGATCTCGGGCACCTCGCCCAGCTCGGCGCGGCGGCGCAGGTAGTCCTCGTGGGCCGCGGCGTAGGCGGCGGCCAGCTGGGGGTCCTCCTCCAGCCGCTGGGTCATGTCCTTCATCAGCCCGCTGGTCTCCAGCGTGCTGATCGCGCCGGTCAGGCGCGGGCAGGTGGCGTAGTAGGTCGTCGGGAACGGCGTCCCGTCGGGCAGGCGGGGCTCGGTGCGCAGCACGTCGGGGTTGCCGCAGGGGCAGCGGTGCGCGACCTCGGCGACGCCACGGGGCGGACGGCCGAGCTGCTGCTCCACGGCGGCGAGGTCGGCGGCGTCAACGGTGCTCATGGGGTGCTGTGTCCTGGGGTGGGGAGCGGGGCCGGCGTCGTGGCGCTCGGCGTGGGCTGGGGCGGGGTGTCGGCGATGACCATCGACTCCCACAGCTGGCCGTACCACGGGTGGTCGCGGCCGGAGGCGGCCGGCAGGGAGGCGACCTGCGGGTCCTTGCTCTGCGGCGAGGCAGGGCTGGCGTCGAGCACGGTGAACGAACGCTCGCCGACCTTGACCATCTTGAGGCGCTGGCGCGCCTGCTCCTGGATGTAGGTGGGGTCGTCCCACTGCTGCTTCTGCACGCGCAGCGCGTCGACCGTCCTGCCCTGCTGGGCGACCTTGTGCCGCATCGCCTCGATCTCGCCCTGCTGGCGCAGGTAGGAGCGCAGCGTCGGCACCAGGGTGACCGCGATCATGACGAAGATCGAGGCCAGGATCGCCATCCGGCGCAACGAGCGCGGCGTGCGCTGGTCGGCACGCGGCCGGGGGCTGCGGGCGGACGTGGCGGGACGGCTGGCGGACTTGCGGGGGGTGGAGGGACGGCTCGTGGCCGCCGCACCGGACCGTGACGAGCCGGTGCGCCGAGGACTCCTCGGCGCACTGCCCGGTCGGTTGGCGGCCACGAGCGGTGTCCCTGCCCGGGCTAGGCCCGGTCGCCCTTGAACCGCGGGAAGGCAGCGGCGCCGGCGTAGCGCGCGGCCTCGTCGAGCTCCTCCTCGATGCGCAGGAGCTGGTTGTACTTCGCGACCCGCTCGGAGCGGGCCGGGGCACCGGTCTTGATCTGGCCGCAGTTGGTGGCGACGGCCAGGTCGGCGATGGTGGTGTCCTCGGTCTCACCGGAGCGGTGGCTCATCATCGCGCGGTAGCCGTTGCGCTGGGCCAGGTCGACCGCGTCCAGGGTCTCGGTCAGCGACCCGATCTGGTTGACCTTGACCAGCAGGGCGTTGGCGGTGGCGTTGTCGATGCCGCGCTGCAGCCGCTCGGGGTTGGTGACGAACAGGTCGTCGCCGACGATCTGGACCTTGTCGCCCAGCACCGCGGTGATGGTCGCCCAGCCCTCCCAGTCGTCCTCGTCCAGCGGGTCCTCGATGGACACCAGCGGGTAGGCCTCGACGAGCTCGGCGTAGTAGGCGGTCATCTCGGCGGCGGTGCGCTGCTGGCCCTCGAAGGTGTAGACGCCGTCCTGGCAGAACTCCGAGGCCGCGACGTCGAGCGCCAGGGCGATGTCGGTGCCGAGGGTGTAGCCGGCCTTGGCGACCGCCTCGCTGATGATGTCCAGCGCCGCACGGTTGCTCTCGAGGTTCGGCGCGAAGCCGCCCTCATCGCCCAGGCCGGTGGACAGGCCGCGCTCCTTCAGGACCGCCTTGAGCGCGTGGTAGACCTCCGTGCCCCACCGCAGCGCCTCCCGGAAGGAGCCGGCGCCGATCGGCGCGATCATGAACTCCTGGATGTCCACGTTGGAGTCCGCGTGCGACCCACCGTTGAGGATGTTCATCATCGGCACCGGCAGCACGTGGGCGTTGGGACCGCCGATGTAGCGGAAGAGGGGCAGGCCGGCGGAGTCGGCCGCCGCGCGGGCCACGGCGAGCGAGACGCCGAGGATGGCGTTGGCGCCGAGCGTGCCCTTGTTGGCGGTGCCGTCCATCGCGAGCATCTCGGCGTCGACGAGCCGCTGCTCGCTCGCCTCGAAGCCCAGCAGGCGCGGGCCGATCTCGTCCAGGACGGCATCGACCGCCTGCTCGACGCCCTTGCCGCCGTAGCGGTTCTTGTCACCGTCGCGGCGCTCGACCGCCTCGAACGCGCCGGTCGACGCGCCGGACGGGACCGCCGCGCGGGCGATCGTGCCGTCGTCGAGGGCGACCTCGACCTCGACGGTGGGGTTGCCGCGCGAGTCAAGGATCTCGCGCGCGCCTACTGCCTCGATGCTGGCCACAAACATCTCCATCGGTGGGCCGGACGGATACGACAGGAGCCTAACGGCTGCGCCTGCCCCCGCCGGTGACCGACCCGCACCGGGGCACCGCGGGCTCAGGCGCCGTCGGCCCTCACCTGCGCCTCGACCTCGCGCAACGTCGCCCGCAGCGCGGCCTCGGCGTCGACGCCTGCGGCCCTCGCCCGGGCCACCAGGGCGAGCAGCTGGGCCCCCAGGTCCTCGCCCGCCATCGCCTCGGCCGCGACCTGCCCGGCCCCGGCCCGCTCGAGCCGCGAGAGCACCTTGTCGGCCCGCGCCAGCGCGGGCAGGCCGGCCGGTATGCCGTCCAGCGGCGAGTCCCGGTGGGGCTTCTCCTCGGCCTTGATCTGCTCCCAGTTCACCGCAACGTCCTCGGCGGTCTCGGCCTCGACGTCGGCGAAGACGTGCGGGTGGCGCCGGACGAGCTTGTCGACGATGCCGGCCGCGACGTCGTCGATGTCGAAGGGCGCGACCGGGTCCTCGGCCGCGACCCGGGACTGGAAGGCCACCTGCAGCAGCAGGTCGCCGAGCTCCTCGACCATGTGGGCGCGGTCGCCGGACTCGATGGCCTCGACCGCCTCGTGGGCCTCCTCGATCAAGTACGGCACCAGGGAGGCGTGGGTCTGCTCGGCGTCCCACGGGCACCCGCCGGGCGAGCGCAGCCGGTCCATCACGGCGACGAGGTCCAGCAGCCGGGACCCCGGCACGTCCCAGGACCCGACCAGCACCTCGACCTCCGGCGGCTCGGGCCGGCGGCTGACCTCCGCCGCGAGGGCGTCGGTCAGCCCCGGGTCACCGTCGGCGGAGCCGAGCCACACCACCTCGCCCTGCTCCGCACGGTCGGCGAGGAGGCGGGCCAGGGAGGGGGGCGGCTCGGCACCCACGTGCGCGACCGGCATACCGGACTCGGCGACCGCGACGGCCTGGGCCTCGTCCTCGTCACGGGCCAGGACGGCCGCGGCCGAGGCGAGCACGTCCCACGCGTCGCGGGTGAGCAGGCCCGGCGCGACGCGGGGGCTGCTCAGCAGGAGGGTCAGGCGGTGCGCCACGCGGACCTGCGGACTACTGACCGGAGGGGACCGCCGGGGCGGTGGTGGCGTTGGCCTGCGGGACCTTCTTGATCCAGTTCGGCTCGCTGGTGTCCAGGCGCAGGGTCTTGGGGTCGAGCTTGCCGTAGCGCGGGTTGACCGTGATCTTGGCCTTCTGCACCTCGGCGAGGACGCCCTGGACCTGCTCCTGGGTCAGCCCCTGCAGCGCGATGAACGTGCGCGCGAACTCCACCGTGGCCGGCGAGGGGTTGGGCAGCTTGGTCAGCGCCGCCTTGGCCTGGGACTCGGACACCCCGTGCCCGCCCTTGGCCGCCGCGTCGAGGACGTAGGGCGAGACGATGAGGAAGACCAGCGTGTCGGAGGCGGTGAACGGCTGCTGCAGCCCCTCGACCCCCTTGTTGGTCTCCTGGGCCGCGGTCTGCACGTCCTTGTCGCTGATGACCCGGTCGCCGACGATGGCGGCGGCACCGGCCTGCTGCGGGCCGCAGCCGGACAGGGCCAGGGCGGCACCGAGGACCAGGGCGACCGGCGCGGCGGCGCGGGCCGTCGGGAGAACCTTCACGGACGTTCCTTTCGTCGTGCCGCCGGGTGCCGGCGCGCGCGGGTCGAGCACTTCATGGTCGTCAGCTCGAGGCCACGCGCGCGGCGCTGGCCACGCTGTCGAGCAGGACCGCGTGGATCAGGTCGCTGGCCCACCGCAGGACTGCGGTGTCGCGCAGCGGCTTGCCACCCACCCTCGCGGTCATGGGCTTGGGCACGAGAATCGTACGGACCTGGTCCTTGACCAGCGACCCCGGGTAGAGCCGCTGCAGCCGCAGCTGCTGGCTCTCGGGCAGCTCGAGCGGGCCGAACCGCACGAAGTTGCCCTGGACGCTGATGTCGGCGACCCCCGCCTGGCGGGCCACCGTGCGCAGCCGGGCCACCTCGAGCAGGTTCTGCACGGGCTCCGGCGGAGCGCCGTAACGGTCGCGCAGCTCGGCCTCGATCTCGGCCAGGCCGGCCTCGTCCTCGACGACCGCGAGCTTCTTGTAGGCCTCCAGGCGCAGCCGCTCCCCCGGCACGTAGTCGTGCGGCAGGTGCGCGTCGACCGGCAGCTCGATCTTGATCTCGGTGACGCGGTCCTCGCCGCCATCACCTCGATAGTCCGCCACCGCCTCGCCGACCAGCCGCACGTAGAGGTCGAACCCGACGCCGGCGATGTGGCCGGACTGCTCGCCGCCGAGCAGGTTGCCGGCGCCGCGGATCTCGAGGTCCTTCATGGCCACCTGCATGCCGGCGCCGAGGTCGGTGTGGCTGGCGATGGTCTGCAGGCGGTCGTGGGCCGTCTCGGTCAGCGGCTTCTCGGGCGGGTACAGGAAGTAGGAGTAGGCCCGCTCGCGGCCACGCCCCACCCGGCCGCGCAGCTGGTGCAGCTGGGACAGGCCGAGCATGTCGGCGCGCTCGACGATGAGGGTGTTGGCGTTGGAGATGTCCAGGCCCGTCTCGACGATCGTGGTGCAGACCAGCACGTCGAACTTCTTCTCCCAGAAGTCGAGGACGACCTGCTCGAGGCGGTGCTCGCCCATCTGGCCGTGGGCCGTGGCGACCCGGGCCTCGGGCACCAGCTCGCGCAGCCGGGCTGCGGCCTTCTCGATCGAGCTGACCTTGTTGTGGACCATGAAGACCTGGCCCTCACGCAGCAGCTCGCGCCGGATGGCGGCCACGATCTGCTTCTCGTCGTAGGCGCCGACGAAGGTCAGGACCGGGTGGCGCTCCTCGGGCGGGGTGGCCAGGGTCGACATCTCGCGGATGCCGGTGACCGCCATCTCGAGCGTGCGGGGGATCGGGGTCGCCGACATCGCGAGGACGTCCACCGCGGTGCGCATCTGCTTGAGCTGCTCCTTGTGCTCGACACCGAAGCGCTGCTCCTCGTCGACCACGACCAGGCCGAGGTCCTTGAACCGGACCTCCTTCGACAGCAGCCGGTGGGTGCCGATGACCAGGTCGACGCTGCCGGCGGCCAGGCCGTCGAGCACCCGCTTCGCCTCGGCGTCGGTCTGGAACCGCGACAGCGCCTTGACCACCACCGGGAACTGGGCGTAGCGCTCGGAGAAGGTCTGGAAGTGCTGCTGCACCAGCAGCGTCGTGGGCACGAGGACCGCGACCTGCTTGCCGTCCTGGACCGCCTTGAACGCCGCCCGCACCGCGATCTCGGTCTTGCCGTAGCCGACGTCGCCGCAGATGAGGCGGTCCATCGGCACCGAGCGCTCCATGTCGACCTTGACCTCGTCGATGCTGCTCAGCTGGTCGGGGGTCTCGACGTAGGCGAAGGCGTCCTCGAGCTCGCGCTGCCACGGGGTGTCCGGACCGAAGGCGTGGCCCTGGGTGGCCATGCGGGCGCTGTAGAGCCGGATCAGCTCGCCGGCGATCTGCTTGACGTGCTTCTTGGCCCGGCTCTTGGTCTTGGCCCAGTCGGCGCCACCGAGCTTGTTCAGCGTCGGGGCCTCGCCGCCGACGTAGCGCGTGATCTGGTCGAGCTGGTCGGTCGGCACGGACAGCCGGTCGGCGGGCTGGCCCCGGCGGCTGGCGGCGTACTCGATGACGAGGTACTCGCGGGTCGCCCCGCCGACGGTGCGCTGCATCATCTCCACGAAGCGGCCCACGCCGTGCTGCTCGTGCACGACGAAGTCGCCGGGGCGCAGCTGGAGCGGGTCGACCATGTTGCGCCGGCGCGAAGGCATGCGGCGCATGTCCTTGGTGGTGTTGCCCTGGCCCGGCTGGCCGGTCAGGTCCGCCTCGGTGACCACGGCCAGCCGCGCGCCGGGGAGCACGAAGCCGCGACCGAGGGCGCCGGTGGTGACGTGCACGAGCCCCGGCGACAGGTCGTCGGCGCCGTCCTCCAGCCGGCCGGGCACGTCGTGCTCCGCGAGCACCTCGGTGACGCGCCGGGCCAGGCCGTGTCCCTCGGTGACGACGAGGGTGTGCCAGCCCTCGGCGGCCCAGCGGCGCAGGTC
>DASSPC010000265.1:0-4150 GCA_035699865.1 Oryzihumus sp.
ATGCGCAGCAGCGACAGGTCGTCGCTGAACCACTCCCCTGCGAACTGGTCGCCAAGCCTGATCGCCGCCGTGTCACCGACGATCGAGAGATCCTCGAGCTGCCACGCGACGGGCCCGGCGTCTTCCGCCGCCTCCTGGCATTCGTGGATGAACTCCTCGAGCGTCTGCCACTCCAGCTCACCCTGGTAGTTGCCGACGATGCAGGCGCGCGGATGAAACGCCCCGCTCAGCAGCTTCTCGTCACCGGCGACCATTCCGTCGCAGTAAGCGCGAACAACATCCATCAGCGCGGCGATGTCCGCCTCGTTCGTCTGCCCACCCATTTCCCAGATCCTCCCTCGCGCGACCGGTCATTCGACCTGCCCACCCGCCCGGCATCGACTCCGGCGGGTCGGCCGCCGCAACCGCAGCGCGCTGACCTCGCGTTTCGTCGTCCGGGGCGTCTTCCTGATACGTTCCACCCCGCGCGCCGTTAGCTCAATGGGCAGAGCAGCTGACTCTTAATCAGCGGGTTCGGGGTTCGAGTCCCTGACGGCGCACCAGCAAGCTTCCGCAACGGCCTCGCCCCCTCGGGAACGGGGCCGTTTCCCATGCCGTCGCCGGTGGGAATTCCCGCCGCTGCGCCGCGGACCGGTGACTAGTCACCGAGTAGTCAGTTCGGGCCATTTGCCCCCAACAGCGTCCGGTCCGTCCGATTTACGCGCCAATCTCGACAGTGCCTCGAGGACGTCACTCCGCCAGGGTGAGCGTCCGGCCCCGGGACCGCGACGTCGCTCTCCCGGGCGGGGCCCAAGACCCCCACCAGAACGGGTGGGGCGGTCCGTGCGGTCGCCGAGTCCTGTCACCCGCCGGATAACACAGTCGAGTCCACTGCAGTCTGTGACAGGAGCGGAAGACCCAGCACGACGAGGCGCGACGCGTCTCTTGGGGTGAAGCCAGCCACCGGCCGGCCGGGCAACTTTCGGCGCCCGAACCCGACAGGTCCTCTTTCGCAGGCGGTTCCGAAGGAATCCCTCCCATGCTCCACCCTCGCATCGCTCGATTCGTCCTGCCCGCAACCTGTTCGGCCCTGCTCGCCGCAGCCGGTGTCATCGGGCCCGTCGCCTCGGCGACACCCGCCTCCGCCGCCGTCGCCTCGATCGGCCTGCGTGCCGAGGCCCAGGCGGCCTCCCGCAAGGGCGCGCCCTACCAGTGGGGCGCCGTCGGCCCCCGCAGGTTCGACTGCTCCGGCCTGACCCTGTGGTCCTACGCCCGGGTCGGCAAGCGCCTCCCCCGCACCACCACCCAGCAGTACCGCGCCACCCTGCACGTCAGCCGCGCGCAGGCTCGCATCGGCGACCTGGTCTTCTTCCACAACAGGAGCGGGATCTACCACGTGGCCATCTACGCCGGCCACAACATGATCTGGCACGCGCCGAAGCCCGGCCGCCGGGTCAGCCTCGTGCCGATCTGGACCAGCTCGGTCTACTTCGGCCGCGTCCGCTGAGGTGGGCGCGCGGCATACCCCGTCGGTATGCCGTGTGGCCACCTCAGGTGAGCTCGCCCCGCAGGTGAGCCACCAGCTCGCGGGCCTCCTCGCCGCGCTCGGGCTTGGGCCCGGGCGCGGCGAACAGCCTCTCCAGCCGCCGCGCGAGGTCGGAGGCCAGCGGCAGGCCGAACGTGCCCGCCGAGCCGGCGATCTTGTGGGCCTGGAACGCCGCCCGTTCCCGGGCCGGCTCGCCGAGATCGTGCTGGAGCAACGCGGTGACCGCGACCTCGATGTCGGGGACCTTGGCCAGGTTGTTCGCCCGGGCGCGGCGCTTGAGGTCCTCCCAGCCGGCACCCAGGCCGGTCGCCTCGGCGTCGGTCATCGGCTCCTCGCCCACGGCCTCGTTCCTCTCGTTCACGTCAGGCTCCAGCCGACGAGCTCGGCCACCTGACCGGCCAGCCGCATCGGGTCGAACGGCTTGGCCAGCACGCCCGCCACCGGCAGGCTGGCCCACTGCTGCTGCTCGAACTGCTGCACCTTGGCGGTCAGCAGCACGATCGGGATGTCGCGGGTGAGCTCGTCGGCGGCCAGCAGCCGGCAGGCCGTCGGACCGTCCATCTCCGGCATCATCACGTCCATCACGATCGCGTCCGGCACCTCGGCCCGGGCGGTGGCCACCGCTTCTGCCCCGCTCGAGGCGGTGAGGACCTCCCAGCCGGCCACCGCCTCCAGGCTCATCTGGGCGACCTCGAGGATGATGTCGTCGTCGTCGACGACGAGCACCCGCTTCACGGCGCCGTGCCGGGAGGGTGCTGCCCGAGCACCGTGGACACCGACCCGATGCTGGCCACCGTCGGCCGCCGGCTGCCGCTGCGGCGGCTGGTCCCAACCGGTCCGGTCGGCAGGGTGAACGAGAACGTGGCACCGGTGCCGGGCCCCGCACTGGTGGCCCAGATGTCGCCGCCGTGCTGCTCGACGATGCCGCGGCAGATGGCCAGGCCCAGGCCGGTGCCACCCTTGCTGCGGGTGTCGGACGCGTCGACCTGCTGGAACCGGTTGAAGATCTCCTCGAGCTGGTCGGTGGGGATGCCGGGCCCCTCGTCGGCGATGTCGAAGCGCACCTGCCACTCGCCGGCCACGACCGTGAGCCGCACCACCGACCCCTCCGGGGAGAACTTCACGGCGTTGCCGAGCAGGTTGGTCAGCGTCTGCACCACCCGGTCGCGGTCCGCCCAGACCGTGCCGAAGACGGCACCGACCTCGATCCGCACACCGGCGTCGTGGGCCAGCGGCGAGGTCTCGTCCACGGCGGTGGCGACGAGCTGCAGCACGTCGACCTGTCCGGGCCGGAGCCGGAGCTTGCCGGCGGCCATCCGCTCCACGTCGAGGATGTCGTTGATCAGGCGGATCAGCCGGTCGCTGCTGTCGCTGGCCACCTCGACCATCCGGTGCGCGCGCGGCGGGAGCTCCCCTGCCGCGCCGCCGGCGAGCAGGCCGAGCGCTCCCCGGATCGAGGTGAGTGGGGTCCGCAGCTCGTGGCTGACCACCGAGATGAACTCGTCCTTCATCGTGTCGACCGCCCGTCGCTCGCTGATGTCACGGAAGATGACCACGGACCCGACGACGCCACCGTCCTGGACGATGGGCGCCACGATCCGCTCGGAGTCGAAGACGCGACCGTCGGCCCGGACGTGGCGGCCGGTCACCAGGCGCGTCGCGGTGTCGACCCCCCGCCCCGCCGACTCCCCGAGCGACTCCCCGGTGAGCTCCTCGGCGCGGATCACCTCGTCGACCGGGCGGCCCAGGATCGCCTCGCGCGGCAGACCCAGCAGCCTGCTGCCCGCGTCGTTGATGAAGGTGACGCGCCCCTCCTGGTCGAGGCCGTAGATGCCGTCGCCGGCGGAGTTGAGGATCGACTCGTGCTGGCGTGAGAGGCGTTCCAGGACGGCGGTCTGCTCGCGCACCTCGCGCTCGAGGCGCCGGTTGGCCGTGACGTCGCGGAAGCTCCAGACACGGCCGACGCTCTGGCCGTTGAGCCGTTGCGGCTGGGAGTAGCGCTCGAAGACCCGGCCGTCGCGGAAGTGCAGCTCGTCGAAGGTGCTGGCGGTGGGGTTGGAGTAGAGCTGCTGGACCCGCTCGACGAAGGCGTCGGGGTAGACCAGCTGGCGCAGGACCGAGGACATCACCGTCGTGTCGTCACCGGAGGCGAGCAGCTCGGGATCGATGTGCCACATCTCGGCGAACTTGCGGTTGGCGCCGGCGATGCGGCCCGAGGCATCCACCACGAGGATCCCGTCGACCGTGGACTCGAGGGTGGCCTCCAGCATCGCCAGTGAGGTCGCCACCCGGTCCTGCTCGGCCGCCCGCTCCAGCACGGTGGCGGCCAGCCGCGCGCCGGACGCCGCGAGCTCGTCGTCGGCGCGGCCGTGGGTGCGGCCCGGCGGGTCGCGCAGCACGACGCGGCCGACCTCACGCCGGCCGTCGCGCACCGGGACCTGCAGCTCCTCGCCCTTCCAGCCTCGCACCGGCGATCCCTCCGCGACGTCGGCGTGTGAGACGAAGCCGTGACGCTGCTCGGAGGCGTCGATCTCCACGTGGCACAACGCCGCTCCGCTGGTCGTCTCCAGGGTCTGCGCGAGGTGGCTGAGGATCTCCGGCAGCGGCTTCCCGTCGGCGAGCTCG
>DASSPC010000266.1:0-6105 GCA_035699865.1 Oryzihumus sp.
CGGGGTGCTGTCGGCCTACTTCACTGGCGGCGTCCTCTCCCTGGGATCGCTGGTCGGCTTCTTCACCGTCTTCGGCATCGCCGCCCGCAACGGCATCCTGCTCATCAACCACTTCCAGACCCTGGAGCGGGACGAGGGCGAACCGGTCGGCCCCGGGCTGGTGCTTCGCGGAGCACGGGAGCGGCTCTCGCCGATCCTCATGACCACCCTGGCCACCGGCCTCGCCCTCGTGCCGCTCGTGGTCCTCGGTGACCGGCCCGGGCACGAGATCGAGCACCCGCTGGCCATCGTCGTCCTCGGCGGACTGGTCACCTCGACCCTGCTCAACCTGCTGGTCGTGCCCTCGCTCTACCTGCGGTCCCGGCAGCGTGAGCAGCGCCGTGCCGGGGAGGTGCCGGCGACCAGCTGAGCCCACCGCCCACGTCGTATGCCGCGCCCCTCACCCCCGGGGGCGCGGCATACGACGTTGCGGGGCAACGGCATACGACGTTGTGGGGCAACGGCCTGCGGCGTTGCGGCCCAACGACTTCCGCGTTTGCCCGGCCCACCGGCACCGGCAGACGGGTCCGCGACGGCCACTCCACCGACTGCACGAGGCACCTGCGCTCTTTGCGCCGCGGAGGCCACGTGCAGTCGCAGCACGCCGGCCCGGTCTTGCGGACGACCCCTGGCGTAGCGGCGACCCACACACTTGGACTGCACCCACTGCTCCCAGGGGGATGACCAGCCACGCAATTGGACTGCAAGGAGCTGACCATGCGTAGAAGCCCACGTCCGCGCCGTCGACTCGCTCTCATGGCCTCGCTGGTGACGACTCCACTGCTCGCCCTGGCCGGCCCGGCGACGGCGTCGGCGACGACCAAGGTCGTCCCGCCCCCTCCGATGGGCACGTTCAGCCACCCCACGCGGATCGACAACCCCTACTTCCCCCTCGTGCCTGGCACCGAGTTCACCTACACGGGCACGGTCACCGAGGCCGGCAAGACCGTGCCGCACTCGATCGTGTTCACCGTCACCGACCTGACCAAGGTGATCAACGGCGTCACCACGCGGGTCGTGCTGGACATCGACGAAAGGAGTGGCCAGGTCCAGGAGGCGGAGCTGGCCTTCTTCGCGCAGGACGACAACGGAACCGTCTGGAACATGGGCGAGTACCCCGAGGAGTTCGACAACGGCACGTTCGTCGGCGCACCGAGCACCTGGATCAACGGACTGGCCGGTGCCAGGGGGGGCATCCACATGCTGGCGCACCCGACCGTGGGGACGACCTACACCGAGGGCCTGGTCCAGAAGATCGACTTCTACGACGTCACGACCGTCTTCGCCAAGGGGCTGCACGTCTGCGTCCCGGTGAAGTGCTACGACAACGTGCTGCTGACGCACGAGACCAGCCCGCTCGACCCCACCAGCGGCATCCAGACGAAGTTCTACGCGCCGGGCGTCGGGTTGATCAAGATCGGGGCCATCGGCGGCGACTCCCAAGAGCGGGTGGCCCTGTCCCGGCTCCGCACGCTCAGCGCCAGCGCACTCCAGGCCGTGGACGACCAGGTCCGCATGATGGATCGTCGCGGCCACCGGGTGAGCAACGTCTACGCCCGCACCGCGACGGTCCAGTGAGGTCTCCGCAGGCCGTCGTTGAGGTCAGCCGATGCCCAGCGCCTCGATGAGGTCAGCGGCACGGCTGACCCCGTCGCTCGAGCGGATCTGCGCCGACACCTGCGCGAGGCGGTGCCGCAACGGCTCGTCCCCCAGCAGCCGGTCGATCGCGGAGCGCATCTCCTCCTCGCTGAACGCGTAGGTGTCCAGCCGCACACCGAACCCGGTCTCCGCCATCCGCTGGGCGTTGTCGTACTGGTCCCAGAACAGCGGCAGGACGACCATCGGCTTGCCGAAGTGCAGCGCCTCCACCGTGGTGTTGTTGCCGCCGTGGGTGATCACCAGGTCGACGAGGGGCAGGATCTTCGTCTGCGGCAGGAACTCCTGCCCCCACATGTTCGCCGCGAGCTCGTACTCCCGGTGGCAGGGCCCGGTCGAGACGACGTAGCGGTGCGGCGTGCGGGAGAGGACGTCGACGAGGCGCTTCATCAGCCCGACGTCGGCGCTGCCCAGTGACCCCAGGGACAGGTAGACCAGGGCTGAGCCCTCCGGCCGGTCCGTGAGCACGTCCGGGAGCACGGGGTCTGCCTCAGTCGCCCGGACGCTCGACTCCAGGCGGTGCCACGTCGCGCCCATGTCCCTTGGGTAGTCCACGGCCCCGGGGTAGACGTACAGGTTGAGGTGCTCCGAGGTGTGGACGAAGTCGAGGTCCGGCAACGCCGGGGCGCCCTGCTCCTGGACCCAGGCGTTGAACGACTCCCACAGGGGACGGTGCGTCCGCTCGAACTCCTTGCGGAACGCGTCCCACTCGCCGCTGTCGCCGGCGGGCAGGCCGGAGAACGTCGGCGGGACCTGCTGGCCACGCACCTCGAGCGGGTTGCAGGACATGATCCGCACGTATGGCGCGCCGCCGGTGAGGAGCGCGGGGAAGCTGACGACGTTGTCCTCGACGAGGACATCAGGTCGCACGTCGGCGACGATCTGCCGCAGCCGCGGCTGGCAGTAGACGGCACCGTCGATGAGCGCCTGGAAGGTGGGCTTGATGAAGGTCTCGAGCTGCTCGATCGTGGGCTTGCGGAACTCCGGCGCGGTCTCGTGGATGAAGTCCTTCCAGAACCGGCCGGCGTCCTGCTCCCCGCCAGCCGGCCCCTCGCCCTCCGCCGGCGGCGACAGCTCGACGAGCTCCTCCTCGAAGCCCAGCGGGGCCAGCCGCCCCTTCCACGAGGCCTCGGCCGCGAAGACCACCCGGTGCCCCCGCCTGCGGAGCACGTCGCCGATGCCGATGCAGTTGTTGGTCGGTCCGTACGCCGACTCGGGCATGAACAGGATCGTGAGCGGCTGCTGGCTCATCCACCTCACCTCCGGGCTCCGACGGCTCCATTGAACGAGCGTCGCGCCGGCCCGTCATCGAGCAGAAGGACGGTCAGGTGCCAGGGTCCGTCCGGGGCCTCAGGCGTCAGGCGTCAGGTATCGGCCTGGTCATCCGTGCGGCCACGGGAGGGCTGCACCCGCATCGGCTCGAGAACCTGGTTTGGACCTCGCAGACGTTGGCTTCCACGGCGCTGGTCGATCAGGAGCCGCGGGTGCGTGGCCGGCCACGCTTGCGGATGGGGCCGGCCTTGCTCGGCATCCGGCCTGCGTCGGTGAGAGCGCGTCGGAGCAGCATCTCCACGTGGGCGTTGAGGCTGCGGAACTCGTCGTCGGCCCAGCGGATGAGGGCGTCGTGGACCGCCGGATCGACCCGCAGCAGCACCTGCCGTCGTTCGCTCAAGGCTTGCCCTCTCAGCTGTAGAGCGAGCCGGTGTTGACCACCGGAGTTGGCGGCTGGTCACCGCACAGCACGACCATCAGGTTGCTGACCATGCTCGCCTTGCGTTCCTCGTCAAGGTCGACGACCTGGCCTTCACTGAGCCGGTTGAGGGCCATCTCGACCATGCCGACGGCACCCTCGACGATGCGACTGCGGGCGGCGACCACGGCGTTGGCCTGCTGGCGGCGAAGCATCGCCTGGGCGATCTCCTGGGCGTAGGCGAGGTGGGAGATCCGGACCTCGACGATCTCCACCCCGGCGATGGAGACCCGTTCGGCTACCTCGTGGGCGAGCTCGGCGGCGACCACATCGGTCGCGCCGCGCAGCGAGGCGCCGGTTTCCTCGGCGTTGTCGTAGGGGTGGGTGTTGGCGACGTGGCGCAGCGCGGACTCCGCCTGTACCGAGACGAAGTTCTCGTAGTTGTCGACGGCGTACGACGACCGCGCCGTGTCGGCGACCTGCCAGACCACGATCGCGGCGATGTCGACAGGGTTTCCGTCGGAGTCGTTGACCTTCAGCCTGTTGGTCTCGAAGTTGCGGACTCGGATGCTGACCCGGCGTCGAATGGTCAGCGGCAGCACCCACCAGAAGCCGGGCCTGCGGACGGTGCCGACGTAGGTGCCGAAGAACTGGATCACGTAGCTCTGTCCCGGCGGCACCACCACGAGCGAGGTGGCGACCAACACAAACAGCAGGATCGGCAGCCCGGTCCAGCCGGACGAGGCCTTCACCGCGGAGTAGGACCACCAACCCAAAGCGATCAGCACCACGATGCCGGCCCAGCCGGTGATCGCGAGGGCAGGTCGCTGCGTGATGTCGACCCGGGCCCCTTGGTGCCCGACGGGCTCTGCCCGCGGGCCGGGTCCGGGAATCGGCTGCTCGGTGTCACTCATGAGAGCCTCCTCTGAATAGTGCTATCACCGGGATATCACTGTTCAGATCGCCCGCCAAGAGCCTGCCAAACACGAGGAGCCGACGGGCTCGCTTGACGGCCTTGGGCAATTGACATCGTGATGATGCCGCCCCGACCGCGATCCCCCGCACGCGCGCGACGCGAGACTTGCGTCTCACCGCGCCTGGGCCGCGTCGTCGTAACCCCGTCATCTCGTTCGTTGTACTCGTGAGAGGCGGCACCCTCGGATCCGGCTGCAATCGAGGCGGGGGTCCTACCTGCGTGAACGGAGTCCAGACATGACCAGACCGTTTCGATTCGGGGTCGTCGCCCCGGTGCTGACTGACGTGCCCACGTGGCGGGACCGGGTGCGCCGCATCGCCGACAGCGGCTATTCGACCCTGCTGATGCCCGACGTACCGCAATGGCAGCCTGCGCCCGCTCCTACGCTCGCGTTTGCAGCGGCCCAGACGGACCTGCGCGTCGGCACCTGGGTCTATGCCTCCCCACTGCGCCCGGCGTGGAGCGCCGCATGGGAGGGACACTCGATGTCGGTGCTCACTGAGGGTCGCTTCGAGATGGGCATCGGCACCGGGCGCCCCGGGATCGAGGACGAACTCCGAGAGCTGGGCCTGCCCGTCGCATCACCGTTGGAGCGGCTCGCCCAGGTGCGCGAAACGGTGGCGTTGCTTCGAGACCTGGACGGCCCCGATGTTCACACGCCGATAGTCATGGCCGTGCGGGGTCCGAACGCCCAAGCGCTTGCCGTCGAGGTCGCTGACACGGTCACCGTCGCAGCGCTTTCGAGCGACACCCGTGCAACGGTTGCCGGCATAGCCCGCGACCTCCGCGCTGTGCGGGATGTCGAGCTGGCGCTGCACGTGCCGGTCGTCGGCGACACCGTCGCGCCGTTCATGGCTTCCGCGCGGGACACCGATCCGGTGACGTTGCGGGAAGTGGACTCATTGGCCGTACTCCCGGATGACCCGTCGGCCGCTGCCGAAGAGATCCAGAGGCGACGTGAGGAGATTGGCTACTCATACTTCGTCGTTGGCTCCGACTCCGCCGAGGTATTGGCCCCGGTGGTGGCCGAGCTGGCCGGCCAGTAGCCCCTGCAGCCCAGGTAGCCGGCTCCGCGTGCCGAGCTCGGCCTCGATCTGGGCAGCTGCGACCTCAGATCTCCGACGAAGCACTGGCCTCAGTCGGTGTTTTCGCTGGTCACACGCCTGGCGCGGGAGGGCTGGACCCCGCATCGGCTCGCCGGGGATCTTGGGGGTGCCTAACTGATAAGCGCTATGCATCTGTGCTCAGCGAGCGTGCCCAGACGGAGCGCTGTGGCCGAAGTTATCGGGCGAGATTTTGTGTCCGACGACGAGTGAGACTGTGACTGAAGTCAGCGGCCGGCTCGCGCGTCGACGAGACCATCGACGGCTTGGTCGATGGGGGCGCCCCGCTTCCATCGACCGGCCGATGTCAGGGGCGTCAGCCCACCGCGCGTCACTCCGCCCAGAGTGACGCAGGCGCCACGTCAGCCCATTGACGACTGAGCCATAGTCGAAGTCACCTGCCGCGATCGCCGCGCGCCCAGCGTCCGCCCATGCCGCGACGAGGATGAGGCCGTCCACTCTTCCGGCGGCTGGCGAAAGCTCGGGGCGGCACGCCGCCTACCTAGGCCGGTCATTCCTCGATCGCACCGCCGACGGTCCGCAGGTGCTCACGGAAGGTCAGGTTGGCGTTCCGCTTTCTGCTATCGAGGAACGACGCGAACTCGACCTGCTGCCGAAGGATGTTCCCGCTCCGGATTCGC
>DASSPC010000267.1:0-4381 GCA_035699865.1 Oryzihumus sp.
GGTCACCACCGATGCGGTCCAGGTCCTCGGTGGCTACGGTTACACGCAGGACTTCCCGGTCGAGCGCTACATGCGCGAGGCCAAGGTGACCCAGATCTTCGAGGGCACCAACCAGATCCAGCGCCTGGTCATCGCCCGTCAGCTGCTGCGCGGCTGACCACCCCGTCCCCGACACCCAGCGAGGAATCTCCTTGAACATCAACGACTCCACCGTCGCGCTCGTCACCGGTGGCGCCTCCGGTCTCGGTGAGGCCACCGTCCGCCGTCTGCACGACGGCGGCGCCTCGGTCGTCATCGTCGACCTGCCCTCCTCCGGCGGGAAGGCCCTGGCCGAGGAGCTCGGCGACCACGCGCGCTTCGCCCCGGCGGACGTCCGCGACGAGGCCCAGGTGCAGGCCGCGATCGAGGTCGCCAAGGAGCTCGGCGACCTGCGCGTCGTCGTCAACTGCGCAGGCGTCGGCACCCCCGGCCGGGTCGTCGGCAAGAAGGGTCCGCTCGACCTCGACACGTTCCGCAACGTCATCGACATCAACCTCGTCGGCACGTTCAACGTGCTGCGCCTGGGCGCCGCCGCGATGCTCGACAACGAGCCGGTCGACGGCGACCGCGGCGTCGTCGTCATGACGGCGTCGATCGCCGCCTACGACGGCCAGATCGGCCAGGCCGCGTACGCCGCGTCCAAGGGTGGCGTCGTCGGCCTCACCCTCTCGGCCGCGCGCGACCTCGCCGACAAGGACATCCGCGTGGTCACCGTGGCCCCCGGCACGTTCGAGACGCCGATGCTCTCCGGGCTGCCCGGCGACGTGAAGGCGGTCCTCGAGGCGCAGGTGCCGCACCCCTCGCGCCTGGGCAAGCCGAGCGAGTACGCCTCGCTGGTCGCCCACATCGTCGACAACCCGATGCTCAACGGCGAGGTCGTCCGCCTCGACGGCGCGCTGCGGATGCCCCCGCGCTGACCCGCCCCGGCTTCGCGCAACGCACGCGACCGGACGCTCCGAACGGCCCGAATCCTCCTCTCCCGAGGGCGGATTCGGGCCGTTTCGTGCGTCCGGTCGGGCTGCTGGGTGGCGCTGGTGACCAAGGTCCCTGTCGTGCGGTGACGGCCCGGCATACAAAGGACTCACGCCTTCGGCAACGGAGGCGGATCGGCCAGCAAACGAGGTCCTTACCGAGGGGCAACCCGGCGGACCCGCCGTGACGGGCGGGTGGACAGGGCGCACTGGCCGAAGTGCGGGAGCGTCACACCCGGACAAAAAGGAGGCCCCGCCAACTCATACTTGGCGGGGTCTCACTTTGCTGGCAGGCACGATACCTGCAGGTCAGGAAGGTCCCCAAACTCGGCCGGCCGTGTCCGGCAGCTCGAACCACGTCACCGTCCCGCCCCCGTCGCGCGACTCGAGGCCGACCCGGCCGCCGTGCGCCTCGATGATGCGCTGGCAGGTGGCCAGGCCGATGCCGTGACCCTCGACGTCGACGTGCCCCGTGCGCTCGAACAGCGTGAACACCCCGGCAGCCTGCTCGACCGGGACCCCCACCCCGCGGTCGGCGACCTCGACGCGCCACCCCGCGTCGCGCCGCCGGGCCGAGACCGTCACCTGGGCGGGCAGGTCGGGGACGGTGAACTTCAGGGCGTTGGAGATGAAGTTCTGCAGCACCGAACGCAGCTGGTGCTCGTCCCCGCGGACCACCGGCAGGGTGTGCACGACGAGGTTCGCCCCTCCAGCCCGGATCAGGTCGGCCAGGTCGTCGCGGACCAGGTAGGCCACCCGGCCGAGGTCGACCTCCTGGCTGCCGAGCCGGCCGCCGACGTGGCCGTAGTCGAGCAGCTCGGTCATCTGGGCGTACATCCGCGCGGCCGACTCCCCCGCCCGCTCGGCCAGCCAGCGACCGGCGGGGTCGCCCGCCACCCCGGGCAGGTCCGCCAGCTCCTGGACGTAGCCCATCACCGCGGTGAGCGGGTTGCGCAGGTCGTGGCTGACCTGGCCGGCGAAGGCGGCGAGCTGGTCGTTGGACCGGCTCAGCTCGACCCTGGCCCGGGTCAGCTCCTCCAGCGACTGCTCCAGCAGGGCGGTGCGCCGGCGCAGCTCGAGGATGTCCACGATCTGCCGGGCCAGGGCGTCGACGGCCCCGGCCTGGGCGGGGGTGAGGTGCCGCTCGACCTCATCGAAGACGCACAGCGTGCCGATCGTGACGCCCGCGGGGGTGCGCAGCTGGCTGGAGGCGTAGAAGCGCAGGGAGGCGATGACGCCGGTGACGAACGGGTTCCGGGCGAACCGCGGGTCGAGGCGGGCATCGGCCAGCACGATCGGCGACTGCTGCTGGATGGTGACGTCGCACATGGAGTCTTCGCGGGTGCAGATCGAGGGCCCGATGCCGAAGGCCGCCACCTGGTGCTGGTGGGTCTCGTCGATGAGGTTGATGACCGCCGTCGGCACCCCGCAGACCAGGGCGGCCAGCTCGACCAGCGCCTCCAGCTCGGGCTCCGGCAGCCGGCCGATGACGCCGTACTCGTCGAGCGCCGCAGCGCGCACGGCGTCGGCCGCCGTCGCGTCAGTGAGGGGTGGCGAGAGGCTCTCCATGGCCCGGCCATCATGCCCGATTGGTTCCGTTTGCGTGCGGACATCCGCACGATCACCCGCTTGGAGGAGGCGTCCCCACCCGGCCGGGGCCACAGTGGATGGGCAGGGGCGAAGAAGGAGTGAGGGCCATGCTCAAGGACCTGCGGGCGCACGCCACGCTGCCTGCCACCGACCTCGCACGCGCCAAGACGTTCTACCGCGACAAGCTCGGCCTGGAGCCGGAGGAGGAGACGCCCGGCGGGCTGCTGTACCGCTGCGACGGCTCGACGTTCGCGATCTACCCCGGCCGGAACGCCGGCAGCGGGCTGCACACCCAGATGGGCTGGACCGTCGACGACATCGAGGCCGAGGTGGCCGGGCTCAAGGCCCGCGGCGTGGGGTTCGAGAGCTACCCCGAGATGCCGGACTTCGACACGGAGACGAACATCTTCTCCCCCGGCTCCATGCGTGCGGCGTGGTTCCGCGACAGCGAGGGCAACATGCTCGGCCTGGTGCAGTTCCACCAGTGACCCCGGCCGCAACCCCAACGCCGTGACGGCACCCGACTCCTTCCCCGCGGCGGGGGTGGAGCTGACGCACATCCTGGTCGTGAGCGACCTCGCCCGGTCGACCAGCTGGTACCGCGACGTGCTCGGCGCCGACCTGTTCCGGGAGTACGACGGCACCTCGGCGGTCTTCCGGTTTCGCGGCGCCTGGCTGCTGCTGGTCACCGGCGGTGGCCCCACGGAGGACAAGCCCGACGTCACCTTCGCCCCGCCGGACCGGCCCGGCCGGGTCAGCCACGCCCTCACCATCCGGGTGCCCGACTGTCGCAGGGCGTACACCGTGCTGGTCGCCCGGGGCGCGCACTTCCTGACCCCGCCGCACGACTGGGGCTACGAGACGCGCTGCTTCTTCCGCGACCCGGACGGGCACCTCTTCGAGATCAGCCAGGCCTGAGCGGCCGTCGTCGCGCCAGACTGGCGCCATGACGCGACGACGCAGCGCCGGCCTGCTGCTGCACCGGGTCCACGACGGCCGCCCCGAGGTCCTGCTGGGGCACATGGGCGGGCCGTACTGGGCGCGCAAGGACGACGGGGGCTGGTCGGTGCCCAAGGGCGAGCACGAGGAGTCCGAACGGCCGCAGGACGCCGCCCGCCGCGAGTTCACCGAGGAGCTCGGCCTGCCCGTGCCGGACGGCCCGTGGACCGACCTCGGCGACGCGCGCCAGCCCAGCGGCAAGGTGGTGCGCGTATTCGCCCTGCCGGCCGACCTGGACGTCGACGCGGCGACCTTCGGGACCTTCGAGATGGAGTGGCCGCCGCGCAGCGGGCACCGGCAGGTCTTCCCCGAGCTGGACCGGGTCGCCTGGCTGGACCTGCCAACGGCCCGGGCCAAGCTGGTCACGGGCCAGCGGGTGTTCCTGGACCGGCTCGCGTCCCACATCGTGGCTACCGGCGAGTAACCCCGGCCACGCCTCCTCGTTACCCCGGTCACACCCGCGAGGAGGATCGATGCCGTCCGTGCTGCTCCGCTGTCGTGACCGCTCCACCCGCCGTCCCACCCTGGCCCTGGCGCTCCTCACCGGAGTCGCCACCGCCGTGGTGGCGGTCGCACCCGGCGCCACCGCCGCCGGGACACCGGACCCGCTGGAGTCCGCGGTCCGCAACGTCCTGCCGCCCGGCCAGTCCGGCAACATCGACGCCGGGAAGCTCGCGACCGTCGTCGCCGGCGACCCGCAAGGAAGGGTCGCGGTGGAGGGCCGCAACGCGCCGCCGAACTTCGCCGACCAGCTCGAGCTGTATGACGGGCTGAACCGTCTC
>DASSPC010000268.1:0-2305 GCA_035699865.1 Oryzihumus sp.
CGCGCTGGTCGCCAAGGCGGTCCAGGACTCCGGTGCCAGCGGTATGCCGCAGATGGGCCTGGTCATGAAGGCCGTCCAGCCGCTCGTGGCCGGCCGGGCCGAGGGCGGGCGCATCGCCGCCGCCGTGAAGAAGGCTCTCGCGGGCTGACCGGCGCACCGGCGTCGGTGACAGGTCCGTCGTCCCGGTGACACCCGACGCGCTGTCACCGGCGCGACGAATCTGCGACCAACGGCCGCGAAGCCGCCCCGGCACGACAGCGCCCGCCACCTGAGCCCAGGTGGCGGGCGCCGTCACGTCACGCGTGGTGCTTCTTACCCTTTTTTCGGTGGTGGGGTGGAACTTTTGGAGGGCGTGGGCTTCGTCGGCTTCGGCGACGGGCTCGCCTTCGTCTTCGACGGTGTCGGCGTGGACGGGGCCTGGCCGGTCGAGACCGTGACCGCCACGGTCGACCCGCGCACGGCCCGGCTGCCCGCCGCCGGGGAGGTGAAGAGCGCCGTGCCGGCCGGCTGCGAGGAGTCGGCCGAGCCGCCCTTGACCCCGGTGAACCCGGCGTCGTTGAGCTTCTGGATCGCCTGGTCGACCGGCAGCCCGCCGACGTAGGGCACCACGATCTGGTCGCCGAACTGCATCTTGTCGCTGGCGCCACCGAACTCGCGGATCGGCATGCCCTCGGAGGCGCGGTCCATGATCGCCTTCCAGATGGGCGCCGCGATCGTGGCACCGAAGATCTGGCCGGCGTAGAACTTGTTGCCGATCTGCATGTTGCGCAGGTGACGGGAGTTGTCCGTCGGGGTGCCGACCCACACGGCCGTCGCCAGCTGCGGGGTGTAGCCCATGAACCAGGTCTCGTTGCTGTTGTCGGTGGTGCCGGTCTTGCCCGCGGCGGGTCGGCCGCCGGCGAGCTCGTTGCCTGCCGCGGTGCCCTTGGTCAGCACCGCCTTGAGGATCTGCGTCGTCCCGGCGGCGACGTCCGCGTCGATCACGCGCTTGCACGGGTTGGCCGGCAGCTTGATCGACTTGCGGTCGTACGTCGTGATCGAGACGACCGGCACCGGCGGGCAGTAGGTGCCGCCGGAGGCGATCGTGGCGTAGGACGAGGCCAGGGTCAGCGGTGCGACGCCGTCCGAGCCCAGGGTGACCGGGGAGGGATAGGTCTGGATCGGCTGGCCGTCCGCCTGGTGCAGGCCCATCTCGGTCATCGTCTTCTGGACCTTGCAGACCCCGAGCTTGGCGACGAGCCCCGCGAAGGCGGTGTTGACCGAGAACGCCGCCGCGTCGGTCAGGCTGATGTTGCCGACCCGGGTGCCCTCGTCGTTGCGCACCACGAAGGGCACTCCGGAGCGGCACCGGTCGGCGTACTCGCTCGGGGCGAAGGACGCTGCGTGCTTGGCGTCGGCGGGCTTGGCGTAGATCGTGGAGTTGACCGGCATGCCCTCCTTGAGGGCGGTCGCCACGGCATACATCTTGGCGGTCGACCCGAACTGGAAGCCGTACGTGCTGCCGCCGTACCTGGTGTCGACCGACCAGTTGACCTCGTTGGTGCCGAAGCCCTTCTTCCCGACGAAGTTGGTGTTCTGCCCGAGGGCGAGGACCTTGCCGGTCCCGGGCTCGACCATCGCGGCGGCCGAGCCGATCTGGGCCGAGTTGCCCACCGGCACCTTCTTGCGGATCTCCTCGTTGACGGCCTGCTCCATCTTCGGGTCGAGCGTGGTCTGGATGGTCAGGCCGCCGGTGGTCAGGAGGTTCTTGCGCTCCTTGACGGTCCGGCCCAGCGCCGGCTGCTCCATGAGCCAGTTGAGGGTGTAGGCGCAGAAGTAGGGGTAGGGCGAGGTGGCGCAGGAGCTCTGGCCCGGGGTGACGTTGAGCTTGAGCTTGCTCGCCCGGGCCGCCTGCCACTGCTTGTCGGTGATGAGGTTGAGGTCGTGCATGCGGTCCAGCACCACGTTGCGGCGCGCGACGGCGCGGTCGGGGTGGTGGACCGGGTCGGTGGAGGACGGCAGCTGGACCAGGCCGGCGAGCAGGGCCGCCTGCGGCAGGTTGAGCCTGCTGGCGGGGATGCCGAAGTAGTGGTGCGCCGCGGCCTCGACGCCGTAGGCCAGGTCGCCGTAGTAGACCAGGTTGAGGTAGCCCTCCAGGATCTGGTCCTTGGACAGGGTCTTCTCGAGGGTGACGGCGTACTTGAGCTCCTGCAGCTTGCGCCCGTAGCTCTTGGCCGTCGCGGCCTGGGCCGCCTCCTTGTCGTTGTTGCGCAGGGCGTTCTCCTGCAGCGTGATCTTGACGTACTGCTGCGTGAGGGTGGACGCG
>DASSPC010000269.1:0-5026 GCA_035699865.1 Oryzihumus sp.
ACCAGGTCGTGCGTCGCGCCGAGCAGCGGGGCGAACTGCATCCGGTCGCTGTAGGTGCTGAACGTCGCCGACTTCGCGGTGGTGGCGTTGTTGGCGGCCACGACGTACTCCGTGCCGGTCGCCGCGTCGACCCGGCTGAACGCGTAGATGCCGGCGCCGTCGGAGGCGTAGCGGTGGACCTGCGCGCCGTCGGCGAGCCCGGGGTTTGCCGCCCGCAGCCGCTCCAGGGACTGGAGCTGGCGGTACAGCGGCGCAGACTCGTCATACCGGTCCTTGCTGCCGGGAGGGCCGCCGAGCACCTCCTGCGCGGCGTACTCGGGCACCTTGGTGGCGAACATGTCCTGGCGGGCGTCCTTGTCGCCGCCGCTGCCGATGAAGCCCTGCTCGTCGCCGTAGTAGACGACCGGCTGCCCCCGGGTGAGGAACATCAGCTCGTTGGCCAGCTTCGTGCGCGCCATCAGGTCGTCGCCGGAGGAGCCGGATCCCTTGAGCATCATGGCGATCCGGCCCATGTCGTGGTTGCCCAGGAAGGTCGGCAGCTCGTAGGCGTTGGAGTCGGTGTCGGTGTAGTAGTCGTCGTTCGCGTAGAAGTCGCGCAGCCCCGTGGTCGCCTTGCCCTGGGCGAAGGCCAGCGCGTTGGACTGGAAGCCGAAGTCCAGCGTGGCGGGCAGCTTGCCGGTGGTGGTGAACCGGCTCATGACCCTGGGGTCGGCGTCGTAGACCTCGCCGAACTGGAAGAACCGGTCGTTGCCGTCGGCCTTGGCGCGGGCCTGGATCGCCGGCACGAACTGCTGCCAGAACTCCAGGTTGACGTGCTTGACGGTGTCGATCCGGAAGCCGTCGACGCCGAAGTCGACCCACTGCTTGTAGATGTCGGTCATGCCGTCGACGACCTTGGGCTGCTCCGTCCACAGGTCGTCGAGGCCGGCGAAGTCGCCGTACTCCGCGGACTCGCCGGCGTAGGTCGAGTCCCCGCGGTTGTGGTAGAGCGTCGGGTCGTTCAGCCACGCCGGCACCTTGACGGTCTTGTCCGCCTCGCTGCGGAAGACCGGCACGTAGGGGAACGACGTGGCCGGGTCCAGCGCCGGGAAGGTGCTGCCCCCGGCATACGTCTTGTCGTCGAAGGCCTTCCCGCTGGCGTCGGTGTAGGGGCGGGCGGTCTTCGAGACGTAGCCGTGCTGCCCACCGGCGTAGTCGATGACGTCGGCGGTGTGGTTGGCGATGATGTCGAAGAAGACCTTCATCCCCTTGGCGTGGGCCGCGGCGACGAGGCGCTTCATGTCCTCGTTGCTGCCCAGGTGCGGGTCGATCTTCGTGAAGTCGGTGATCCAGTAGCCGTGGTAGCCGGCGCTGGCGTCGGCCCCGCTGCCCTGCACCGGGCGGTTCTTGAAGGCCGGCGTCAGCCAGATCGCCGTGGTGCCCAGGGACTTGATGTAGTCGAGCTTGCCGGTCAGCCCCGCGAGGTCACCGCCGTGGTAGAAGCCCTTGTCGGTCGGGTCGAAGCCGGTGTCCATCCGGGTGCCGGTCAGGCCGCCCGTGTCGTTGCCGGGGTTGCCGTTGGCGAACCGGTCGGCCATCACGAAGTAGAACCGCTCGCGGGTCAGCGGCCCCCGCAGGCTGGAGCCGGCCAGTGCCTTGTCCGCGGCGGTCGCCGGCCCGGGCAGGTCGGTCGGGGTCACGCCGATCCGGTGCGTCTGGTCGTCGTAGGACACGTGCAGCGTGGCCGGTCCCTGCAGCACCAGCGGGATGTTGGCCCCGCCCCTGGCCCCGTCGGCGCCGTAGCTCTCGTCCCAGCTGTGGTTGATGGCCACCTTGAGCTCGTAGCTGCCGGCCGGCACCCGGAAGTCCCGGCCGTATGCCGTGCCGTCGCCCTCGCGGGTCAGGTCGGTGGCCGTGCAGTCCGGCTGCCAGTCGTCGGAGCAGCCCAGCTCGGACTGCAGCGAGCCGACCAGCGTGGCGGTGCGGTCGGCCGCCGCCGCGGTGGGCGCCAGCGCCGGCACCAGGCCGACGGTGGCGAGCGTGGATGCTGCGACGGCAGCGACGACGGTGGACCAGCGACCGGCCACGGGCACTCCTGGACGTCAGCGAGCGCCCCCTGCGGCCGCCCGTCGGTGAGTCGCGGCCCCCGCCCCGGCGGACCGCCCCGCGAACGCTAGGGCCCAGCCCGGCCGCAACACCAGAGGTGGAGTGCAAAGTTTCTGCAAGTTCTTGCAGCCCGCGCTCGCTCCATCGACAACCGAACACCCCAATTCCGTCGTTCCACGCGACCTCGGGCCGTGATTCGCCGGATGTGGCGCGCTCGGTGGGGTATCCAGCGGTGGTGTCAGCGGGCCCGGCGGACCCGGCCCTCGTCCCAGACCGGCTCGTCCGCCTCGTAGACCCCGCCGTCCTCGCCGAAGACGAGGAACCGGTCGAAGCCCCGGGCGAACCACCGGTCGTGGGTGACCGCGAGCACCGTACCGTCGAAGGCCGCCAGGCCTTCCTCGAGCGCCTCGGCCGAGTGCAGGTCGAGGTTGTCCGTCGGCTCGTCCAGCAGCAGCATCGTGGCCCCGCTCAGCTCCAGCAGCAGGATCTGGAACCGCGCCTGCTGCCCGCCCGAGAGCGAGGCGAAGGTCTGCTCCGAGGAGCGGGCCAGGCCATAGCGGTCCAGCGCCCGCGCCGCCTCGTCGCGCGGCTTGCCGGCCCGGTGCTCGTCGCCCCGGTGCAGGACCTCCAGCAGCGTGCGGGTCATCAGCTCCGGGTGCTCGTGGGTCTGGGCGAACCAGCCGGGGCGGACCCGGGAACCCAGGCGCGCGATACCGGTGTGCTCGACCGCGGCGGGGACGACGTCCCCGACCGGCCGGTGCTCCACGTCGGGGTCGCTGCCGCCGCGGGCCAGCAGGCGCAGGAAGTGCGACTTGCCCGACCCGTTGCTGCCCAGGACCGCGACCCGCTCGCCGTACCAGACCTCGAGGTCGAACGGCTTCATCAGGCCGGTCAGCTCCAGCCCCTCGATGATCACCGCCCGCTTGGCCGTCCGGCCGCCGGTGAGGCGCATCCGCACGTTCTGCTCGGCGGCGACCGCCTCGGGCGGCCCGGCCTCCTCGAACCTGGCCAGGCGGGTCTTGGCCGCCTGGTAGCGGCTGGCCATGCCGTCGTTGTACGCCGCCTTGTTCTTGTACATGAGCATCAGCTCGCGCAGCTTGGCGTGCTCCTCGTCCCAGCGGCGGCGCAGCTCCTCGAGCTTGGCGTTCCGGTCGATGCGGGCCTGCTGGTAGGTCGCGAAGCGCCCGGGGTGCACCCACAGCGTGCTGCCGGCCGCACCCGGCTCCAGCGTGGCCACACGGGTGGCGACCCGGTCGAGCAGCTCGCGGTCGTGGCTGACGAACAGGACCGTCTTGGGCGAGCCGATGAGCTGCTCCTCCAGCCACCGCTTGGTCGGCACGTCGAGGTAGTTGTCCGGCTCGTCCAGGAGCAGGACCTCCTCGGGCCCGCGCAGCAGCGCCTCGAGGACCAGCCGCTTCTGCTCACCGCCCGAGAGCGTGCGCACGGCCCGCCACTGGGCCTTCTCGTACGGCACGCCGAGCGCGGCCACGGTGCACACGTCCCAGAGCGTCTCGTGCTCGTAACCGCCGGCGTCGGCCCAGTCGGCGAGCGCCTGGGCGTAGGCCATCTGGGTCTTCTCGTCGTCCTGCTCCATCATCGCCAGCTCGGCGGCGTCGACGGCCTGGGCGGCGGCGCGCACCGCCGGCGGGGCGACGCTGACCAGCAGGTCGCGCACCGTGGTGTCGTCGCGGACCTTGCCGATGAACTGGCGCATCACGCCGAGCCCGCCGGAGCGGGTGACCGCGCCGTCGTGCGCGTCGAGGTCGCCGCTGACGATGCGCAGCAGGGTGGTCTTGCCGGTCCCGTTGGGCCCGATCAGCGCAACCTTGGCGCCCTCGCCCACGCGGAGACTGACCTCCCCGAGCAGGGGACGCCCGTCGGGCAGGGAGTAGCTGATGGTGTTGATGTCGACGTGGCCCACAACCGCCCACTGTCCCTCACCGGGGGCCGCCGAGTCATCTCGGTTTCGCCCGCAATGCCTGCCACCGGGGCTTGGTCGATGGTCAGGGGTTCGTCAAACCAGCCCGCAGGGCCGTGCACCGGCCCCATCCTGAGCCTCCCGGCGCCCGCCCGAAGCCGGTGACACGCCGGAGTGGAGGCAGCATGGCTCGCCGCAGGTCCCCTGTTCGCGTCCTCAGCCTGTCCCTGGCGGCCGCGCTGGCCGGCCTCCTCGGGGTCGGCGCTGCCACGCCCGCCCTGGCCGCCGGCGGCAAGCACGCCGGCACTCCCCCGCCCACCCCGGTCCGGGCCATGTGGGTGTGGACCGCCGACGACCCCGCCACCGTCGTCGCGTTCGCCCGGGAGCGGGGGGTCACCCGGCTCTTCGTGGCGGTGCCACCGCAGGTCACCTCCTCCCCGGACCTGCCGCGCCTGCAGCAGCTCAGCGCCCAGGCCCGTGCCGCGGGGATGCAGGTCGACGCCCTCGGTGGGGACCCCGGCTGGGTGGAGTCGCCCTCGTGGGTGGTCTCCAGCTGGCTCACGCCCGCCCTGGCCAGCGGGCTGTTCACCGGCGTCCACGTCGACGTCGAGCCCTACCTGCTGGCGTCGTGGTCCACTGACCAGTCCGGCACGGTCAAGCGCTACCTCGGCCTGCTCTCGACGCTCGCCTCCAGCGCCGGCTCGTCCCACCCGCTCGAGGCGGACATCCCGTTCTGGTTCGACACGGTCAGCTACGGCCGGACGCCCCTGGACCGGGCGGTGATGACCCGTGTCGCCGGGACCACCGTGATGGCCTACCGCAACCACGCGGCCGGCACTGACGGCACGCTGGACATCGCCGCCGCGGCGCTGGCCAGCGCGACGGCGACCGGCCGGCCCGTGCGCATCGGCCAGGAGACGAACGGCCTCGGCAGCGACCCCGAGGAGGTCAAGCAGACCTTCTTCGGGATGACCTGCACCCAGATGGAGTCCGAGCTCGCCCAGGTCGACGCCGCCCTGACGG
>DASSPC010000270.1:0-10033 GCA_035699865.1 Oryzihumus sp.
GCCCAGACGTTCTGCACGTCGTCGCTGTCCTCGAGGGCGTCGATGACGCGGAACATCTTGCGGGCACCGTCGGCGTCGAGCTCGACCTGCAGCGTCGGCACGAAGGAGGCCTCGGCGGAGTCGTAGTCGATCCCGGCGCCCTGCAGGGCGGTGCGGACGGCGACGAAGTCCCCGGCCTCGCTGATGATCTCGAAGGTGTCGCCGAGGTCGTTGACCTCCTCGGCGCCGGCGTCGAGGACCACCTCGAGCAGGTCGTCCTCGGTCAGGTCGCCCTTGGGCACGATGACGACGCCCTTGCGGGTGAAGACGTAGGACACGCTTCCCGGGTCGGCGAGCTGGCCGCCGTTCCGGGTCAGCGCGGTGCGCACCTCGGCCGCCGCGCGGTTGCGGTTGTCGGTGAGGCACTCGATCAGCACGGCCACGCCGTTGGGGGCGTAGCCCTCGTACATGATCGTCTGCCAGTCGGCGCCGCCCGCCTCGGCACCGGAGCCGCGCTTGACCGCACGGTCGATGTTGTCGTTGGGGACCGAGGTCTTCTTGGCCTTCTGGATGGCGTCGTAGAGCGTCGGGTTGCCCGCCGGGTCACCGCCGCCGGTGCGGGCCGCGACCTCGATGTTCTTGATCAGCTTGGCGAAGAGCTTGCCCCGCTTGGCGTCGATCGCAGCCTTCTTGTGCTTGGTCGTCGCCCATTTGGAGTGGCCGCTCATCGAGTCTCCCTATCCCTGCTCAGTGTCCGTGAAATCCGCACGATCCTACTGACTGCCGGCTGCCTGCCGGTGGGTGGCTCAGGCGCGGGCCGAGCGCACCATCTGCACGAAGTACTCGTGGACCCGGTGGTCCCCCGTCACCTCGGGGTGGAAGGAGGTCGCGAGCAGGTTGCCCTGGCGCACCGCCACGATGTGCCCCGCGGCCGGCCCGGCCTCGACGGTGGCCAGCACCTGCACGCCCTCGCCGACCTGCTCCACCCAGGGCGCCCGGATGAACACCGCGCGCACCGGCTCGCCGTCGGCGCCGACGACCTCGGGCATGTGCAGGTCCTCCTCGAAGGAGTCCACCTGCCGGCCGAAGGCGTTGCGGCGCACCGTCATGTCCAGCCCGCCGAGGGTCTGCTGGTCGGGCCGGGCGTCGGCGATCCGGTCGGCGAGCATGATCATCCCCGCGCAGGAGCCGTAGGCCGGCATGCCGTCGGCGATCCGCTTGCGCAGCGGGTCGTAGAGCTCGAACGCGCGCACCAGCTTGTCCATCGTCGTCGACTCCCCGCCGGGGATGACGAGCGCATCGACCTCGTCGAGCTCACGGGGCCGGCGCACACCGGTGGCCTCGGCGCCGAGGGAGGACAGGACGTGGACGTG
The DNA here is from genome assembly GCA_035699865.1 of Oryzihumus sp. Lineage (GTDB taxonomy): Bacteria > Actinomycetota > Actinomycetes > Actinomycetales > Dermatophilaceae > Oryzihumus. The sequence continues at coordinate 1,353 of DASSPC010000270.1, forward strand.
CTCGCGGACGTCACCCTGGACGGCCAGCACGCCGATGCGAAGGGGGGAAGAGCTCACGCCCGCCAGCGTATGCCGTGCCGGTGACGCTACGTTGCGGGGTATGTCCCAGCACGCTGACCTGGCTGCCCGCGCGGGCGACCTCGACGCCACGTCCCCCCTGTCCGGCACCCGGGGGCGGTTCCTCCTCCCCGAGGGCGTCATCTACCTCGACGGCAACTCCCTCGGGGCGCTGCCGGCCGCCGTGCCCGACGTCGTGCAGGACGTGGTCACCCGCCAGTGGGGCCAGCGCCTGATCCGGTCCTGGAACGAGTTCGACTGGTGGGGCGCCCCCGAGCGCACCGGTGACCGCATCGGCACCCTGGTCGGCGCCGCCCCGGGCCAGGTCGTGGTCACCGACTCGACCTCGGTCAACCTGTTCAAGGTGTTCGTCGCCGCCGCACGCATGCGCCCCGGCCGTCCGGTCGTGCTCACCGACGGGGGGTCGTTCCCCACCGACCTGCACATCCTGTCCTCGGCTGCGCGGCTGATGGACCTCGAGGTCGTGCGGGTGACCCACGAGGAGGCCGCCGGTGCCATCGCCGAGCACGCCGGGCGGCTGGCCTGCATCGCCTTCTCCCAGGTCGACTACCGCAGCGGCGAGCTGTGGGACCTGCCCGGGCTGACCCGCGCCGCGCACGACGCCGGGGCGCTCGCCTGCTGGGACCTGTGCCACTCCGCGGGCGTGCACCCGGTCGGCCTGGACGAGCACGGGGTCGACCTCGCGGTCGGCTGTGGCTACAAGTACCTCAACGGCGGGCCGGGCGCCCCGGCGTTCCTCTACGTAGCGGCCCGCCACCAGGACGCCTTCGACCACCCGCTGACCGGCTGGCAGGGCCACGCGGCACCGTTCGCGATGAGCCCGGACTACGCCCCCGCCCACGGGATCACCCGGGCCCGGGTGGGCACCGCTCCCCTGCTGTCGCTGCTGGGGCTGGAAGCCGCGCTCACGGCATACGACGGGCTGTCCATGGCCGACGTGCGGGCGCACAGCCAGTCGCTGACGGGGTTCTTCCTGGACAGCCTCGACGGGCTCGGGCTCGACCTGCCGGTGGTCACCCCGCGTGACCCGGAGCGCCGCGGCTCGCAGGTCTCGCTGCGCCACCCCGAGGCCTACGCCGTGGTGCAGGCCCTCATCGCCCGCGGCGTCATCGGCGACTTCCGCGAGCCCGACGTGGTGCGCCTGGGCTTCGCCCCGCTGTACCTGTCCCACGCCGACGTCCTCGCCTCCGCCCAGCACCTGCTGGAGGTGCTGCGGGACAAGGAGTTCGAGCGGCCCGAGTTCGCGGCCCGCGCGGCGGTCACCTGAGGCGGCACCCGCCGAGGTCGACGAAACCCGCACTTCCGCCCTGGGATGTGTGGGTTTCGTCGACTTCGGCGCAGCACCGAGGCGTTGTCAGAGCGGCATCGGGGGCAGGGCGCGCTCGTCGGCCAGGGAGGACCACAGGTGCAGCGCGGCATACGCGCGCCACGGGCGCCAGGCCTGCGCCCGCGACGTGAGCGCCCGGGCGTCCATCGGGCTCCCCAGCCGCTCCAGCGCCTGGCGCAGGCCGAGGTCGGCGGCCGGGAACGCGTCGGGGTCGCCGAGCGCCCGCATCGCGACGTAGTCGGCCGTCCACGGCCCGATGCCCTTGAGGGACAGCAGCGCCCGGCGGGTCTCCTCCCGGTCGGCGCCCGGGTCGAGGACGACCTCACCGGTGGCCACGGCGCTCGCGACCGCACGCAGGGTGTCCATCCGCCCGGTCGTCAGGCCCAGGCCGGACAGGTCGGCCTCGGCCACCGCCTCGGCCGTGGGGAACAGGTGGGTCATCGAGCCACTGGGGGCGTCCAGCGGCTTGCCGAGCCGCTCGACGAGACGCCCGGCCAGCGTGCGCGCCCCCTTGACCGTGACCTGCTGCCCGAGGACGGCCCGCACCGCCAGCTCGAAGCCGTCGACGTGCCCGGGCACCCGCAGCCCGGGGCGGCGCCGAACCAGGGGGGCGAGCAGCGGGTCGCGGGACAACGCCCCCGAGACCGCCTCGGGGTCGGCGTCGAGGTCGAACAGGCGGCGGGTGCGCTGCACGGCCGGGGTGAGGTCGCGCAGGTCCGCCAGCCGCAGCCGGGCGGTGACGTGCCCCTCGCCGGGGTGGGGCGTGACGGCCACGACGCCGGTGCCCTGCGGCAGGCGCAGCGCCCGCCGGTAGGTCGCCCCGTCGCACTCCTCCACCCCGGGCACGGCCCGCAGCCCGAGGAAGTCCAGGAGCGGCGCGTGGTCCAGCGGCAGCCGGTGGGTCAGCCGGAGCACGACCTCGCCGGTGCCGTCAGTGGCCGCCCGTCGACCTCGGCGCAGGTCGGTCGGCGCGGCGCCGAAGGCCTCGCGGATGCTGTGGTTGAACTGCCGGACGCTGGCGTAGCCGGCCGCGAAGGCCACGGACGTCACCGGCAGGTCGGTGGCCTCGAGCAGCAGCCGGGCCGTCTGCGCGCGCCGCATGCGGGCCAGCGCGAGCGGGCCGACGCCCACCTCCGCGACCATGACCCGGTGCAGGTGGCGCTCGCTGACCGCCAGCCGCCGGGCCAGGGCCGCGACCCCGCCCTCGTCGACCGCCCCGTCGTTGACGAGGCGCAACGCCCGCGCCACGAGGTCGGCGCGCACGTCCCAGTCCGCCGACCCCGGCGCGGCCTCGGGCCGGCACCGCTTGCACGCCCGGAACCCCGCCGCCTGCGCGGCTGCGGCCGTGGTGAAGAAGGTGACGTTCTCCGGGTACGGCGTGCGCGCCGGGCAGCTGGGCCGGCAGTAGATGCCGGTGGTGCGCACCGCGGTGAAGAACCGGCCGTCGTGGCGGCGGTCCCGGCTCGCGATCGCGGCGTAGCGGGCCTCGAACGTCTCGGTCACGCCGCCATCATCGCGCGGTGGGACCCGACGCACTGGCGGTTTTCGGACGTTGCCGTGGGATGCGGCGCCTCGGTCCGGCCGGCGGCCGTCACAGGCCCGCCGGCAGCCCGAGCTCGGCGAACAGCTGGGGCCCGAAGGTCGTGATCTCGGCGACCAGGCCGTCGCGCACCCGCAGCACGTCGAGCTTGAACGCCCGGTATGCCGTGTCGCCCGGCCGGCGCAGGTAGCTCGCCGCGGCGGGCATCCGGTTGGCCGACGTCGGCAGCAGGCGCCAGTCGCCGTCGCGCTCGGGGCCGAACGCCCGCTCCAGCAGCGCCGCCACCTGTTGCAGTCCGTCGAAGACCATCGGGTACGGCGGCATGGTGACCCGCAGGTCCTGGGCCGAGATCGCCACCGCGGCCGCCGCGTCGCACCGTTCGTGCGCGTCGATGAACGCGGCCAATAGTGCCCGGTCCTGCTCGTCCAGCTCCGGCGCGGACCATTCCCCGCGGCGTTGGGGCAGCCGCTCGTGCAGTGTCGTCCGGGCCCGCTGCAGCGCGCTGTTGGCCGCCGGCACGCTGGTGCCGAGCAGGTCCGCGGTCTCCCCGGCCGGCCAGCCGAGGACGTCCCGGACGATGAACGCGGCGCGCTGGCGCGGCGGCAGGGCCTGCATCGCCACGAGGAACGCCAGCTCGATCGTCTCCCGGTCGACGGCCACGGCCTCGGGCTGCTCGTCGGTCGGCGCGGCCTCGTCGAGCAGCCGGTCCGGGTAGGGCGTCAGCCACGGCACCTCGGCGTGGCTCGAGGCGGCCACGGGCCGGCGTGACCGGCGCCGGATCGCGTCGAGGCAGACGTTCGTGGCGATGCGGTACAGCCACGCGCGCAGCAGCGTGCTGCCGTCGAAGCCGTCCCGCCCCCGCCACGCGCGCAGGAAGGTCTCCTGCACCGCGTCCTCGGCCTCCTCGAACGAGGCGAGCATCCGGTAGCAGTGCACGTGCAGCTCCCGGCGGTGCCGGGCGACCAGCGCCGTGAAGCCGGCCTCGCTGAGGTCGGCGACGCTTTCGGCCGCGGCGTTCTCGGTCGCGGCGCTCGCGGGTGGACGGGTCATCAGGGTTCCAGTCTCCATGCCGGTTCAACGTCCGGCACGGTGAGGACTCATCGGCGCCCCGGTGAGCCGGCCACCCGGCATACCGGGACAGCAGGGCCGGGACAGCAGGCGACCCCGGCACCCTGCCAGGGTGCCGGGGTCGCTCACAGACCAGGCGGTATGCCGTGCGGCCGGGTCACCAGCCCCGCTCGGCCAGGCGGTGCGGCTGGGGGATCTCGTCGACGTTGATGCCGACCATGGCCTCACCCAGGCCGCGGGAGACCTTGGCGATGACGTCGGGGTCGTCGAAGAAGGTCGTGGCCTTGACGATGGCCTCGGCGCGCTGGGCCGGGTTGCCGGACTTGAAGATGCCGGAGCCGACGAAGACGCCCTCGGCGCCGAGCTGCATCATCATCGCGGCGTCGGCCGGGGTGGCGATGCCGCCGGCGGTGAACAGCACCACCGGGAGCTTGCCGGCCTGCGCGACCTCCTTGACCAGCTCGTAGGGGGCCTGGAGCTCCTTGGCGGCGACGTAGAGCTCGTCGGGGCTCATCGAGCGCAGCCGGTTGATCTCGGCGCGCAGGGTGCGCATGTGGGTGGTGGCGTTGGAGACGTCACCGGTGCCGGCCTCGCCCTTGGAGCGGATCATGGCCGCACCCTCGGTGATGCGGCGCAGGGCCTCGCCGAGGTTGGTGGCGCCGCAGACGAAGGGGACGGTGAAGGCCCACTTGTCGATGTGGTTGGCGTAGTCGGCCGGGGTGAGGACCTCGGACTCGTCGATGTAGTCGACGCCGAGGGACTGCAGGACCTGGGCCTCGACGAAGTGGCCGATGCGGGCCTTGGCCATGACCGGGATGGAGACAGCCTCGATGATGCCGTCGATCATGTCGGGGTCGCTCATGCGCGAGACGCCGCCCTGGGCGCGGATGTCGGCGGGGACCCGCTCGAGGGCCATGACGGCGACGGCGCCGGCGTCCTCGGCGATCTTGGCCTGCTCGGGGGTGACGACGTCCATGATGACGCCGCCCTTGAGCATCTCGGCCATGCCGCGCTTGACGCGCGAGGTGCCAGTGGTGGGTGCGGTGGCGGTGGTGCTCTCTTGCGCAGACACGGCTGAGCCTCTTCTTCGCTGTCTCAGGGTGGTACGGGACTACTCGCCATCGTAGAGGCACCCCAGGGCCCTCCCGTGCCCGGTCAGGGCAGGTGCGGTGCTCGTCACCCGGGCCGGCTGCTCCCCGTCATGTGCCGCTCAGGCGTCGCGCAGCGCCGCCGGCAGGTCGTCGTCGATCTCGAAGGTCTGCGGCAGGGGGGTGTGGCCGGCGAGGCGGAACCAGCGGACCGCCAGCTTGCGGCGGACCCGGCGCACGTCGATGACGGCGTCGTTGAGGAAGCGCCGCGCCAGCTGCACCCGCTGCCCGGCCGTGACCAGGCGCTTGAGGGCCAGGGCACCGACCGCGTCGTCGGCGCGCAGGCCGGCCACCACCTCCGGGGTCAGCGCCAGGTGCAGGGCCTCGGACAGCCCGCTCTCGACCACCTCCCGGCCCTGCAGGGCGGCGTCGGTGGACTCCAGGGACTCCGAGGACGCCCCGGCCAGCAGCAGGGCGCTCGCCGGGTCGAGCAGGCCGGTGTTGGCCAGCTCCAGCGTCGCCTCGGCCCGGCGCACCAGCTGGGCGTCCAGGGCACTGTGGGCACCCTCGACCCGCACGTGCAGCCGGTCGAGGCGGGCCGCGGTGTAGGACAGGTACCACGCCACCAGCGCGCAGGCCGCGAACACGACGACCACCCAGAACAGCGTGCTCGACATCATGAGGCGCCCTCCGCACCGCGGCCGCGCGTCCAGCGCGACCACATCGAGGCCGGCTCGCTGGCCGGCCGCACCACCGGGGCACCGGCGGTCACCGTCTCGTAGACCGCCATGACGTCGGCGGCGACGACCGACCAGTCGAAGATGTCGGCGCGCTTGCGCCCGCGCGCGGCCAGGTCGGCCCGCACTGCCGGGTCCTGCAGCAGCCGGACCGCCTCCCGGGCCAGGTCCTCGGCGTCCTCGTTGCGGAACGTCGCCCCGGCGGCCCCGCCGTCGAGGACCCGCACGAACGCGGGCAGGTCGCTGGCCAGCACGGGCGCGCCGGCGCTCATCGCCTCCGCCAGGACGATGCCGAAGCTCTCGCCCCCGGTGTGCGGCGCCAGGTAGAGGTCGACCGAGGCCAGCAGGCTCGCCTTGTCGGCGTCGCTGACCCCGCCGAGGAACGTGCACGCGGCGGCCGACTCCGGCGACAGGCGCTCGCGGGCCGCGTCCACGTCGCCGTGGCCCGCCACGAGCACGCGCACGCCGGGAACGGCCTGCTGGATCAGCGGCAGGGCCCGGCTGAGCACCGGCAGCCCCTTGCGGGGCTCGTCGATCCGCCCGAGGAAGGCGATGGTCGGCGCCTCGGGCGTGCCCTGCCACTCGGGGCGCAACGGCGCCTCGGCGAAACGGGAGACGTAGACGCCATTGGGGATGACCACGGCGTCCCCGCCGAGGTGGGTGGTGACCGTGCGCCGGGCGTCCTCGGAGACCGCGATGCGCCCGTTGATCTTCTCCAGGCTGGGGCGCAGCACCGGGTAGGACGCCTGCATCGCCCGGGACCGCAGGTTGGAGGTGTGGAACGTCGCCACGACCGGCCCCTCGACCGCCCACAGCGCCAGCAGCGAGGTGCTCGGCGTGACCGGCTCGTGGATGTGCAGCACGTCGAACTTCCCGCGCTCGATCCACCGCCCGACGCGCCGCGCCGTCACCGGGCCGAACGCCAGCCGGGCCACGGAGCCGTTGTAGCGCACCGGGATCGCCCCGCCCGTGCCCGTGACGTAGTCCGGCAGGGGGGTGCCGTCGTCGGCCGGGGCCAGGACGGACACCTCGTGCCCCTCGGCGATGAAGTGCTCGGCCAGGTCCCGGACGTGGAACTGCACTCCCCCCGGGACGTCGAAGGAGTACGGGCAGACCATGCCGATCCTCACGAGGCCCCCTCGGCGCTCGCCACCGCCAGCCGCGCAGGGTCGAGGTCCTCGACGAACACCCGCTGCATCATGTGCCAGTCCTCGGTGTGCTCGCGCACCGCGCCGGTGAGGACGTCGGCGCACGCCTGGGTCATCGTCGCCACCTTCTCGCGGGTGGTGCCCGTCGCCGGCACCTGCACCCGGTCGTGGAAGACGATGACGAGCTCGTACCCGCGGCCGGTCGCCCGCCGCTCGTAGTGCACCGACACCGGGTGCAGCGCTGCGCCGGTGGTCAACGCCAGTGCGGCCGGCCCGACGGCCATCCGGGCCCGGTGCCCGCAGAAGTCCACCTCGACGCCACCCGCGGTCAGGTCCCGGTCGGCCAGCAACGCGACGAACGCGTTGGCCCGCAACGCCTTCGTCAGCTCCCGGAAGACGTCGGACCCACCGGTCAGGGGCAGGATCCGCATGCCCAGGCGCTCGCGGAAGCCGAGGAACTCGTCATACAGCTCCTCGGGCTTGAGCCGCTCGGCCACGGTGGTGACGGGGGCGAGCTGGGTCGTCGACCAGGCCCCGGCCAGGTCCCAGTTGCCCATGTGCCCGAGGAACATCACGGCGGGCCTCCCCGCGCCGAGGTGCGCCCGCACCGGGACGTCGCCGACCGTGCGCACGCGCGCGACGAGGTCGGCCTCCGTCAGGTCGGGCAGCCGGAACGCCTCGCACCAGTACCGGAGGTAGGAGCGCAGGCCCGCGCGCACGAGCGCGTCGAGGCCGGCCGCGTCCAGCTCGGGGCGGACCCGGGCGTAGTTGGCGCGCATCCGGGCCACCCCCGAGCCGCCGCGCCGGGCGGCGAGGGCGGCGATGAGGTCGAACACGGCATACGCCAGCCGCTCGGGCAGGCGCCGGACCAGGGACCAGCCGGCCCGGTATGCCGTGAGCGCGGCCCGGTCGGTCAGCCGGCTCACGCGGCCTCGAAGGCCTGGCGGCGCACGGTCAGCATCCGCTGGATGACGGTGATGAGGCTGGCCACAGCCAGCAGCCCGAGGACCACGCCGAGGACGACCTCGGGCAGGCCAAGGCCGACCAGGCCGGTGGCGAGGAGCACCGCGACGAGGCGGTCGGCGCGCTCGGCGATGCCCACGTTGGCGGTCATGCCCAGGCCCTCGGCGCGGGCCTTGGCGTAGCTGACCACGCTGCCGAGGATGAGGCAGGCCAGCGCCAGGGAGGCCATGACCGCACTGTGCCCGGCGGAGGCGTAGTAGAGGACGAGGCCGCCGAAGATCGCGCTGTCCCCGACCCGGTCCAGGGTGGAGTCCAGGTAGGCGCCCCACCGGCTCGAGCGCCCGGACAGGCGGGCCATGACGCCGTCGATGGTGTCGGAGAAGACGAAGACGGCGATCACCACGGTCCCCCAGAAGAACTGGTGGAACGGGTAGAAGGCCAGGGCACCGACGCACACCCCGACCGTCCCCACGATCGTCACGACGTCGGGGCTGATGCCCATCTTGAGGAACAGCCTGGCCACCGGCGTGAAGATGCGGGTGAACAGGGCGCGCGCGAATCGGTTCAGCATGGTGGCCTCAGACTACTGATCGCGCGCTCAGGGGTTGTGCCGGCGCGGCGATGGGGCAATCGTGTCGACATGAGCGCGAAGAACGCCCCGAACTCCCCCGGACCTTCGGCTCGCACGCCGCAGGAGCTGCGCAACGTCGTCCTGGTCGGCAACAGCGGGGG
>DASSPC010000271.1:0-8903 GCA_035699865.1 Oryzihumus sp.
GAGTGCTTCCCGTTGCCGAACCGCATGGCGTTGGCGCGGATCGCGCCGGTGGCCGGCTCGTTCATGTCGTTCCAGATGCCGGCCAGTCCGGACTGCACGTGGGCGGCATTGAGCTCGCCCCACCACGCGCGCGCCTCCTCGGTGACGAAGTCGGGGAAGGCGGTGTTGCCCGGCCAGACCTGCCCGATGTAGGTGTCACCGCCCTCGGTCTTGCAGAAGACGTCACGCTCTAGGCCCTGGTCGAAGACCTCGTAGCCGGGGTCGAACTTCACGCCCGGGTCGATGATCGTGATGACCCGGAAACCCTGCTGCTTCAGGCGTTCCAGCATCCCGGGGGCGTCCGGGAAGCGCTCGGTGTTCCAGGTGAAGACGCGGTAGCCGTCCATGTACTCGATGTCGAGCCACAAGGCGTCGCAGGGGATCTCGTTGTCGCGGTGCCGCTGCCCGATGGCCTCGACGGCCTCCTGGCTGTAGTCGAACCAGCGGCACTGGTGGTAGCCCAGCGCCCACAGCGGCGGGGGAGCGGTGCGCCCGGTCAGCCAGGTGTAGTCGCCAAGGATCGCGGGCATGTCGGGCCCGGCGAAGATGTACTCGGTGTACTGCCCGCCCGCGAAGCTGATGCGGTACTCGTCCTTGGCGGAGAACTCGTAGCTGCCGCGGTAGCCGTTGTCGACGAACGAGGCGGCCATCGTCCCGGCCGGGTAGCTCTGGTGGTAGAAGAACGGGATCGAGACGTAGAACGGGTCGAAGTCGACGCTGGTGCGGTCGCCCCGCGGGTCGCCCGGCGCCTTGCCGGCCGTGAACTCCGCCGTCTCGTGCTCGTTGAGCACGTCGGTGTTCCACAGGGTGAAGTCGCGGCCCTTGCGGTTGTGCCGGCCCGACTTCTCGCCCAGGCCGAAGACCGCGTCCTCCTGGCGGCACCGGCGGCGCAGCGTGAACGAGTCGTTCAGCGTGGCGTAGGCCCAGTAGCGGCCCTGCTCGTCGGCGGCGGTCTCCACGACGGGGGTGCCGTCGGTGCGGTGCACGTCGAGGCGGAACGGGTCCAGCCACAGGGAGACCACCATCGAGGCGGTGATCACCCGGACCCGGTCCTCGTCACGCTCGACCCGGAACTCCACCGGGCGCGACAGCGGGTCGGTGCACACCGCGAACGTGGGCGACTCGTCGAACAGCCCGCCCCGGCTGATCTTGACCCGCACCACGTCGTCGGCGACCAGGTCGACGCGCAACTGCTCACGGTGCAGCCCGGCGAGCAGCCCGCGCGGGGTCTCCTCCACCGAGTCGACCCGTTCGAAGCGGATGTAGTGGTCGGTCTGCAGCACGGGGCTCTCGCCTTTCGGGGGTCGGTCGTCGGGTGCCCACCGGCCGTCGGCGGTGGCCGCGCCCATGCTTCCGGCGCCCGGACCCGCCGCGCAAGGTCAGGTCGGCTGGGTGGACGGCCGGCCCGTGACCCGGGACCGCCGGTGGCTCCGACTAGGACAGGTGTTCGATACGCTGGTGCCATGACCGACGTCCCCCGCCTCGCCGGCCGGCAGCCGCGTTCGCTGGCACCCGAGCAGCTCGGGCAGCTCGACGTCACGACGGCCGCCCAGCCGGCGCGGGTGCGGGCGTGGGTGGTCTGGGAGGACGGCGTCGAGGAGCTGGTCCCGGCCCTGGCCGTCGCGTGGACCAGGCGGGCGGTGCGGGTGCGCTGGGGCGCGCCGCCGCACGTGTTCGAGACCTGGGTCTGGGCCGGGGCGGTCGAGCGCGCCTGACCCGGCGCGTCTCACCTGAGACTTCTCCGGGTCAGGACCCCCACAACCCTCAGCGCTGGGTCAGCGGCTCAGGACCTCAGCGGTCGCCGACGAGGTCGAAGCGGCCCAGGGCGATGCGGGTGATGTTGACCAGCGACAGCGTGCCGGGCGTGAAGTAACCGTTGTGGCCGTGCGAGGTGCCGGTCGGCAGGCGCCGGGCCCCGAAGCCGGGGTCGGTCGGGTCGGCGCCGTGGCCGAGGTCGCCGATCGTGGTGTGCGGCACCATCGAGATCGGGTCATCCGGTGCGGTCCCGGCCCAGATCCGGCCGCGGGCGTGCAGCTGGCCGACCGTGGAGACGTCCATCCCCGGAGCGCCGACGGCGACGATGTCGCGGGCGTTCATCCGGGAGGCGGCGTGCGCGCAGACGACGGCACCGTAGCTGTGGCAGACCACGCTCACGTCGGCCCGCTTCGCCTCCATGTTGACGAAGGCGGCCAGTCGGGGCGCGCCCTGGATGGCGCGGGTCGACTCGGCCGCATCGAGGTCGACGGTCGAAGGGGCGTCGTAGTCCAGCCACACGACCACGGCCGTGCGGCTGTGGGGGTCGAGCTTCCTGGCCTCGGCGAGGATGCCCCGGGCCTGCACTGCCGGGTGACGACGGGTGGCCTCGGACTCGTCGAGCAGGGCAGCGGCGTTCCAGCCGACCCCGGGGACCAGCACGACGATGTGGTCGGCGTGGCCGATGTCCCCGAACGCCTCGATCACTCGCCCCTGCCCGCGGTGGTCGGCCATGATCACCTGGCCTGCCGGCTGGCCGGTCATCGTGGGCAGCGTGTCCGTGTCCTCGGACAGGCTGTGGGCGACGGCTGGCGTCGCGTTGAGCGCGAGCGCGGCCAGGGCGGAGACGATCAGGGTGGGCAGGCGTTTCACGGGCGTCGAGAGTCCTCGGCGTCGGGGGAGCGGGCCGCACGGAAGCGACACATGACGGACCGGCACAAACAGGCCCGTCGGGCGGCGGGAAACCGCCCTCGCAGGGGGGACTGGCCCACGATTCTAGCCGCGAACCCCCGAAACCCGGGCATCGAGCGCGTCCCGGCAGCCACCATGCGGGGTGATTCCCCGCGGGGGATGGAGCCTGCGATGCGGAGTACCGGTGACCCCGGCCACACCGACCCGACCCGGGTCCTCCTCGTCGACGACCCCGGTCGCGGACCACGAAAGTCAGGGCCGCGCCGCCGTCCCGGCACGTGGGGACCATGTGCCCTGCCCGCCCTGACCGGCCCCGTCAAGGCTGCTGGGAGGAGGTGCCGCCATGGAGGCAGTGATCATCTACGAGAGCCTGTTCGGCAACACGCACGCCGTCGCCGAGGCGATCGCCGAGGGGGTGCGCCACGCCGACCAGCACGCGAGGGTGCGGCTGGTGCGGGCCGGCGAGGCCGAGGCGGCGGACAGTGCGGCGGTCGACCTGCTCATCGTCGGCGGCCCCACCCACGCCCTGCGGATGAGCTCCGAGCGCACCCGGCAGTCCGGCCTGGCGGGCGAGGAGAAGAAGGCCGAGTCCCACGGCCAGCACCTCGACCTCGAGCCCGGTGCCGAGGGCCCCGGCCTGCGGGAGTGGTTCGCCTCGCTGGCCAAGGTGGGTGCCGGGCACCGGGCCGCGGCGTTCGACACGCGTCTGGGCTCGCACCTGGCCGGGGGTGCCGCGCACGGCATCGCGCGCAAGCTGCGCCACCACGGCTACGAGATGGTGGCCCCGCCGCAGGGGTTCGTGGTGGAAGGCACCGAGGGGCCGCTGAGCAAGGGTGAGCGGGCGCGCGCCCAGGCCTGGGGCGCTTCGCTGGTGCCGGCGCCGGCCCACACCCAGGTCTGATCGCGAGCGGCGCGGCAGGGTCCGGTCAGGCCGGGCCCTGCGCACTGTGCACGCGCGCCACGACGGCGTCGGCGACGGCCCGCGGCTCGTTCTCGGGCAGCCAGTGGCCGGCGTCGAGCTCGACGAACTCGTAGGGCGCGGCCACGTAGCCGGCGGTGCGCTCGGCCGCCACCCGGCTGAGCGCGAAGTCGTGCCGGCCCCACACGTAGGTGGTCGGCACGCGGGTGCGCCCGCCGCCACCCTTCTCCCGGCGGGTCGCCGGGATGCCGCGGTACCAGCCCAGGGCGGCGGTCAGGGCCCCCGGCTCGGCCAGCCGGGCGGCATACCGCTGGGCGTGCTCGGCGGGCACCCCGCTGCGGCGCAGGGAGTCGGCCAGCCGCGGACCGACGATCCGCTCGGGCAGCCACGGCAGCTGGAAGGCGAGCATGTACCAGCTGACCAGCGCCTGCCGGGTGTGCGTCCAGGCCCAGAGCATGGCCGCGGGGTGCGGGGTGGACAGCACGGTCAACGACGCCACGCGCTGCGGCTGGCGGCCCGCCAGTGACCACGCGGCACTTCCGCCCCAGTCGTGCCCCACGACGTGCGCGCGGTCAAGCCCGGCGGCGTCCAGCAGGGCGACCAGGTCGGCGGTGATCTCGCCCATGCGGTATGCCGCGCGGCTGCGGGGGCGCGCACCAGGGGAGTAGCCGCGCAGGTCCGGCGCCAGAGTGCGCAGGCCCGCCGCGTGCAGCAGCGGGGTGACTGCGTCCCAGGCGGTGTGGTCCTGCGGGAAGCCGTGCAGCAACAGCACCGGCTCGCCGTGGCGGGGCCCGCTGTCGAGGACGTCGAAGGTCAGCCCGTCACGGTGGTACTGCCACATGCCAGAACCCTAGGGCGGGAGCGGGCGTGCTGCCTGCCGGGGCGCAGGGATGGGGGCGCGTCCCCTGCGGCCGCGCCCCCCAGCACGAGTTCCGTCTCCGGCAATCAGCGTGCTGGCCTGGCCTGTACCCCGTTCGGTCTCGCTTCATGCATGGTCAGCGGGTCAGCGTCAGCAACGCCAGGTCGTCGCGCAGCTCACCGTCCGCGAGCCGGAGCACCTCGTGGGCCAGGGCCCGGGCGAGGTCCGTGTCGTCGCCGCGGTGCCCCGCCAGCAGCCGCGCCAGGGTGCACTCGCCGAGCTCCACCCCGCACGGGTCGCGGGCCTCGGTCACCCCGTCGGTGTAGAGCACCAGCGTGTCGCCGGGCATCAGGTCGAGCCGCACCGTCGCCACCGACAGCTCGCGCACCGCGCCGACGAGCGTGCCCGGGCACGGGACGGTGCTGACCGTCCCGTCGGCGGCGCGCAGGATCGGCGCCGGGTGGCCGCCGGAGGCCATCCAGACCTGCAGCGGTGCCTCGCGCCGGCCCCCGGCGAGGAAGGTGAGCAGCAGCAGCGTGGTGAACCGGCCGTCCCGGTCCTCCCCGAGCAGCTCGTCGTTGAGCCGGCGCAGCACCACGGCCGGGTCGTCGGTGTCGGGCGCGATGGCGTGCAGGCTGTGCCGCACGGCGGCGCTGAGGGCGGCCGCCGCCGCGCCCTTGCCGCACACGTCACCGAGGACGACCCACCACCGGTCCGGGCCGGTGCGGAAGACGTCGTAGTAGTCCCCGCCGATGTCGCTGCCGGCCGTGCCGGAGCGGAACTGCGCCGACACCGTCAGCCCCGGCACCCGGGGCAGCGCCGGAGGCAGCAGGCTGGCCTGGAGCACCCGGGTCGTCTCCTGGAGGTCGGCGTAGAGGCGGGCCCTCTCCACCGCGGCCCCGGCCCGCTGCCCCAGCCCGACCGCGAGCTGGACGTCGTCGCCGCGGCTGGGTCGGCTCCTGGCGCGGAGCAGGATCATCGAGCCGACGGGTCGACCGGCCGACGTGAGCGGCACCGTGAGCGCGCACCAGGCGTCCCCCAGTGCCGGGGGGAGGTTGTGGCCGGCGCCGGCCAGGTCCACCGGCGTCATCGCCGGCAGGACGGTCATGAGCTCGAGCAGGGCGGACAGGTGCTCCGGCTGCCGCAGCAGCTCGGCGGTCGCGAGCAGGGCCGGGTCGTGGTGGGCCAGCACGCACAGCCGCTGGTGGTCGGACCCCCTCACCTCGACCAGGCACCAGTCCGCGAGCTCGGCCACGACGAGCTCGGCGGTCTGCCACGCCGTCGCCGCGAGGTCGAGCGGGGTCTCCAGCAGGCGGGTGGCGCGCGCCAGCATCGACAGGTGCCGGTGGTCCGCGTCCGGCACCGGCCCCCGCGGCCTCACGCGCCGTGCGCCGGCGCCGAGCCGCGTCGTGCCTGCTGACGTCCTGGTCCCGCTGCGTGCGGACATCGCGTCCCCCGATCCCGGCCCGCCCTGGGGCGGGCCCCACGGACACTGTGCTCCCGAGACGGGTCGCCGCGCCGGGCTTTTGCGCAAAAAGGACCTGGTATGCCGGGTCCTCAGGCCCTGGGTGCCCGCACCGGGCCGTGCTACCTGTGGGGTGTGGCGCGGGGGCGCATGAACACTTGGCCCGCCGCGCACCGGCCGCAGCCACGGTGGCTGTGGCACGGCATACCGAGGAGGTGTTGGTGGTGGCGTTCAGCTATGACCCGTTCCGTGATCTCGACACCCTGACCGAGCGCATGCTCTCCCGCGCCTCGGACATGGGGCAGGCCATGCGGTCGATGCCGGTGGACCTGTTCCGTTCCGGTGACCACTACGTGCTGCGCTGCGACCTGCCCGGCGCCGACCCCGGCTCGGTCGACGTGGGGGTCGACGGCCGCACGCTGACGATCCGGGCGCAGCGCTCGGCGCAGCCCGAGGACGTGGAGTGGCTGGCCCAGGAGCGGCCGACCGGCACGTTCGTGCGCCAGCTCACCCTGGGCCGCGGGCTGGACCTCGACCGGATCGAGGCGACCTACGCCGACGGCGTCCTGAGCCTGAGCCTGCCCGTGGCAGAGGAGGCCAAGCCGCGCCGGATCCCCATTGCGGTGGGCGGCAGCTCCGAGCAGCCGACGGTCGAGACGCCGGGAGCCCCGTCCGCGACCTGAGCCGACCGGACACGTCGGTGCCCCGGAGCGTGCGGCTCCGGGGCGCCGTCGTGCGGGCGTCAGTTGCCGACGACGCGCAGGGTGAAACGGGCTTCGCCGTTGCCGGTGACCGAGCCGGACGCGCCGACCGCACGCAGCGACCTGACCAGCTCGCGGTCCTGCGCGGGCACCTGGTCGAGGTAGCTCTTCTCGAGCCGGTCGAGGTCGGCGAACAGGACGTACTGGGCGTCCTTGACGTCCGGCACGGCCGCGGTGAACGCTGCGCTGTCCCCCAGGGTCCCGTCGGCGCTGAGCTTGCCGAGGTAGTCACGGGAGCTGGCCAGGTAGAACTGGTCGCCCCTGGCCTGGTGCACGATCGGCAGCTCCGCGCCCGTCTGGATGGCCAGGCGCTCCAGGCGGGTGACGACCGCGTCGGCCTTGGTGGCGTCGGTGGTGACCCGGGCGCCGAACTGCGGGGCATTGCCGGAGGCGAAGTCCTGGTCGGGCACGGCGAGCACGAGGTTGCGCCCGAGCAGGGTCTGCAGGTCGCCCGGCAGCGAGATGCCGAGCTGGGACTCCATGGCCTTGAGCTCGCCGTCGACGTCCTGGCCCGGGGACTGGGCGCTGATGCCCTTGAGGATGCCGCCCCAGGCCTGCCCGACGACCTGGTCGAGACCGGAGACCGACAGCGCCACGGCGGTGTCGGCGGGAAGGCGGGTGATCGTGGACCCGGCCGTCGTGGCCGGCTTCTTCAGCCCCGTCGCGCCGCGGGAGACGCCCACGAGCTCGACCGCGTCCGCGTCGAAGCGCAGCGCGAACGCAACGCGGCCGGTGCCCTGGAGGTCCGGCCCGGAGCCGAACGGGTTGACCGACAGCTTCCCGGAGTCGGCCGCGTCCTTGAACGCACCGGCCTTCGCCATGCCGCCGAGGTCGAGCCACCCGGACGCGATGCCCTGGTCGCCCACGGCGGCGACGTCACCGGCATACGTCGTGGTGTCGGCCAGGGTGGCCTTGGCGATGGCGTCGGTGACCGCCTTGCCGTTGCCGGCCGAGGTGAGCAGCGCGTAGCCGTCCTTGAAGGTCACCTCCGGCTTGTCGGTGTTGTCGGCGGACAGCCTGGCGATGCCGGCGCGCGCCTTGGCCTCGTCCTTGACCTGCACCACGAGCAGCGGCTCGGGCTCGGCGCCCTCGGACTTCGGCGGCAGCAGGGCGAAGGCGAGCCGGTCGCCGAGCCAGGGCTCGATGTCCCTGGTGTAGCTGAGGTCCTTGGTGCCGCTGCGCTCGATCAGTGCGTCCACGAGCCGCTTGCGGGGGTCGCCGCTGTCCAGGGCGCCCTTGACCTGGGGCACCTTCTGCAGGAACCGCACGGCGGACACCTTCTGGCCGATGGAGGGGTCGGTGTCCACCCGCAGGTAGGCCAGGGCCGTTGACGGGACCAGCGTGTCCGGCTGGGGCCCGCCACCCACCAGCTTCATGCCGAACGCCGCGGCGGTGAGGGCCAGGGCGACGACGGCGAGGGCGACGAGGCCCCAGATCACCGGTCCGCGCCGGTGCCGGGGCGGTGCGGCCTCGTCGGGGGCGGCCGGGTCGACGGGAGCGGCCACGGCCTCCGCGGGCGTCGGCTCTCCGGGCGTCGGCTCTCCGGTGGTGGGCTCGACAGGTGCCGGCTCGGTGGGCGTGGAGTCGCCGGGAGGGCGTGCGGGATCGGGCTCGTACGACGACATGATGGGCCCCCTGGGAAGTGCGCAGTCGCTGGCGGCCGAAGCCTAGTGCTCAGCGGTAACCCAGCAGGACAAATCAGCCGAACCGGTCAGTGGTTCAGGTGCACCGGCTTGTCGGTGACGGCCGCGATGTCGCCCGAGGCGGCGTCGAGCAGCTGGGTGGCGAGGTCGGCCAGGGCTCGGGAGATGGCCACCTCGTCGCCGATCTCGGCCACCTCGGCGTCGCCGGGGTTGCGCCGGGCCGTGCCGTGGCCGGTGTGCAGCGGTCCGTCCGGGTGGTGCAGCCGTGCCTCCGCGCGCGTGTCGCCGTCGTGCTCGTCGACGTAGATGTCGACTGTCAGGTGCATGGTCCGGGTCATGGTGGTCTCCGCCCCTCGGGGTTCCAGCGTCCTGCGCCGGCCCCCGGGCGGGTCAGGGGCGAAGGTCCCCGCGGAGCCCGCCGCTCAGGCCAGGAGCTCGCCGAGGTCGACCGACGGGTCGGCCAGGCGGTCGACGTCGACGCGGGCGCCGGAGCGCACCAGCGCCTTGATCCCGTCGGCCTGGTCCCAGATGTTGGCGTTCATGCCCGCCAGCA
>DASSPC010000272.1:0-4964 GCA_035699865.1 Oryzihumus sp.
GCATGCCCAGGGCGTAGGCCAGCGCGGTCAGCTGACGGTCCCGGCCCTCGGCGTCGATCCCCGGCGCGCCGGCCAGCTCGCCCGCCCGGGCGGCCAGCCGCTCCTCGCGCGGCGCCGCGGTCGACCGGTCCGGCTCCGGGCAGTTGCCTACCGCCCAGCTGGCCTCGACCGGCAGGTCCTCATCGCCCTCCCCGGCCGGCGAGGCGTCCACCGCCAGCTCGGTCAGCAGGTCCAGGTCCCGCGGCTGGGGCATCCAGGTGAGCACGCTCAGCGCCTCGTGCGCCCCGACCCGGTCACGCTCGGCCAGGCTCTGCCGCAGCTGCCGCCCGTACGCCCGCCCCAGCGCCGGCCCGGTCGGGCAGAGCATGAGCACCGCGAGGGCACTGCCCCGGGACTCCTCGTTGGTGTCCTGCGCCGCCTGGTCAAGCAGCCGCAGCAGGGTCGGGTGCTGCTCCAGCGGCTCCCCCAGGGCCTCGACCAGGTGCCCGCGCACCTGCTCCATGACCCGCTGGGCGGCCGTCCGCGGCAGGGCGCCCTCGCCGAGCAGGACCGCCGCCGCGGCCGAGTCCCGGTCGCCGTTGAGCACGCTCGCCGCCACCCGGTGCCGGGTCGGCTCGTCCACGGCCCGGATCAGGTTGGCGGCGCTGCGGCGCACCCGGTAGGAGGAGTGCTCGCTGGCCAGGTGCTCCCACGCCAGCGCGCACAGCCGGGCCGCCAGCTCGGCCGGCACCCGGCGCCGGCGCACCTGGCTGGCCGCGGTGAACAGCGCCGCGCGCAGCGCATTGTCGTTGACCGGCGACGCGACGTGACGGGCGAGCAGCGGCCCGGCACCCGGCATACCGGTGAAGTTCAGCAGGGCCACGATCTCGCTGTAGACCTGCGCGTCCGGGTCCTCCAGCGTCGCGCTGGCCAGGTCGACGATGACCGGGGCGATCTGCGGGTGACCGGCCAGCCGGGCGATCGCCTCGGTGCGCCGGGCGTAGGACAGCCCCGTGCTCACCGACATCTCCAGCAGGGCCCGCCGCAGCAGCGCCTCGCTGTCCCCGGCCCGGATCAGCACGTGCGACATGCCCGCCATCAGCGCCGACAGCTCGTCCCAGTCGGCGGCGGTCATCGGCTCGCTGGCGAGCGCCCGCTCCAGCAGCTGCAGGGCCCGGGCCGAGGGCGCCGCCGGACGCGGCGGCGGCAGCACCGGCTCGGCCCGCACCGGCTCCTCCTGCCGGGCCAGGGTGTCGACGGCCGTGAGCAGCTGCCCCTGCGGCAGGCCCAGCACCGTCTCGTAGCGCTCCACCAGCGCGTGGCTCGGCGCCACCTGCCCGCTCTCCCACCGGGTCACGGCGGCCGGGTCCACGGGCGGCGCACCGCCGCCACCCCGGGCGAACGCCGCCTGCTCGCGCAGCGCCTCGTCCCGGGCGAACCGGCGCGCGGTGCGCAGCAGCCAGGCGACGTCGTCGTGCAGCACGCGGGTCAGTATGTCGACGCCCGCCCGCCGGGACTGCCCGTTGGGGGAACCGTGATCGTGGTGCAATGAGCGCCATGCGCGTGGACGGCCTCTTCCAGCTCGACGACGACCAGTCGCACGCGGTGCTGTCGCTGGCCCGCCGCGCGACCACCACCGACGGGGTCACCCCGCTGTCCGAGCACGTCCTGCTCCACGTCCGGCACAGCACCGGCGGCTCGGCGGACGACCCCCTGTCCCACTTCCTGCTGTATGACGGCACGCAGCTGGTCGGCTACGCCCACCTCGAGCACGGCTCGGGTGGCGAGCCCGCCACCGCGGAGGTCGTCGTCGACCCCGACCTGCGCCGCAGCGGGGCCGGCCGCGCCCTCGTTCAGGCCCTCGTGCGGCAGGCGCCGGACCTGCGGCTGTGGTCCCACGGCCACCTCGCCGCCGCCCGGGCCTTCGCCGCCCGGGACGGCTTCACCTCGGTGCGCGAGCTGTGGCGGATGAAGCGCCCGCTCGGCCCGGAGGTCGGGGCCGACCCGCTGCCGGAGCCGCACCTGCCCGAGGGGTTCACCGTCCGGACCTTCGTCGAGGGCCAGGACGAGGACGCCTGGCTGCGGGTCAACGCCCGCGCCTTCGCCCACCACCCGGAGCAGGGCCGGATCACCCGCACCGACCTCGACCAGCGCTTCGCCGAGGACTGGTTCGACCCGGACGGGTTCATCCTCGTGGAGGACCCGCACGGCCGCCTCGCCGCGTTCCACTGGACCAAGGTGCACGCGCACGCCGCCACCCCGGGCAACGGCCAGCCCAGCCACCCGCCCATGGGCGAGGTCTACGTCGTGGGGGTCGACCCCGACTACCAGGGCCAGGGCCTGGGCAAGGCGGTCACCCTGCTCGGCCTACGGCACCTCGAGTCGCTCGGCCTGGCCGAGGTGATGCTCTACGTCGACGGCGACAACACGGCGGCCATCGCCACCTACACCCACCTGGGCTTCCAGCGCGCCGACGTCGACGTCATGTACTCCCGGGCCGCCTCCGGCGAGCCGGCCGCCTGAGGCGACGGCCCGGCATACCGCCTGTTTGTGCTGGTCATCGGTCCACCTGGCGGACTCCCGCCGCGGAGGAGGTCCCCGTGTTCACCTGACGGTGCCACGATGTGGGCATGACCACCGAGTTGCCGGACCGCGTCATCGAGCAGCCCCAGCCGGAGCAGGAGGAGGGGGCGGCACCAGACGGTGCGGCCGAGCAGGCCGAGCAGGCCGAGCAGACGGAGCCGACCCGGTCGATCGCGAGCGCCAAGCCCCGGCAGCCCAACGGGCGGTTCATGCGCGTCGTCCCGAGCCCGCACAGCCAGGGCAGCGGGTGGCGTGAGGAGGACCTGCCCGACGACCGCTTCCTCGACCGCGAGATCTCCTGGCTGCAGTTCAACGAGCGGGTGCTGCAGCTGGCCGACGACGAGACCATCCCCCTGCTGGAGCGGGCCCGCTACCTGTCGATCTTCGCCAGCAACCTCGACGAGTTCTTCATGGTCCGCGTCGCCGGGCTCAAGCGCCGCATCGCCACCGGCCTGGCGCTGCGCTCGGCCTCCGGGCTGGAGCCCCGCGAGGTGCTCGAGCAGATCAGCCTGGTCGCCCACGAGCTGATGTGGATGCACGCCGACACGTTCGAGAAGTCGGTGCGCCCGGCCCTGGCCGACGAGGGCATCACCATCGTGCGCTGGGAGGAGCTCGCCGAGACCGAGCGCGAGACGCTGCACGGGATGTTCCGCGACCAGGTCTTCCCGGTCCTCACCCCGCTGGCGGTCGACCCGGCCCACCCGTTCCCCTACATCTCCGGGCTCTCGCTCAACCTGGCCGTGGTCCTGGTCAACACCAAGACCGGCAACGAGCACTTCGCCCGGGTCAAGGTGCCGCCGCTGCTGCCCCGGTTCATCCCCGTCGGGCCGGCCGCGCAGGTCACCGACTCGCCGCTGGCCGACCTCTACCACGCCCGGTTCGTGCCGCTCGAGGACGTCATCGCCGCGCACCTGGACCAGCTCTTCCCCGGCATGGAGGTGCGCGAGCACTTCACCTTCCGGGTCACCCGCAACGAGGACCTCGAGGTGGAGGAGGACGACGCCGAGAACCTCCTCGCCGCGCTGGAGAAGGAGCTCACCCGGCGCCGGTTCGGCCCGCCGGTGCGCCTCGAGGTCGGCGACGACATGGACGACCACGTCATGGACCTGCTGGTGCGCGAGCTCGGCGTCCACGAGGGCGAGGTCTACCGCCTGCCCACGCCGCTGGACCTGACCGGCCTGGAGCTGCTGGCCGACCTCGAGCGCTCGGAGCTGAAGTTCCCGCCGTTCGTGCCCAAGACCCACCCCGACCTGTCGGCCGTGGAGACCTCGCAGCCCTCGGACATCCTCGCCGCGATGCGGTCCAAGGACGTGCTGCTCCAGCACCCCTACGACTCGTTCTCCACCTCGGTGCAGGCGTTCGTCGAGCAGGCCGCCGCCGACCCCAAAGTGCTGGCGATCAAGCAGACGCTCTACCGCACCTCCGGCGACTCCCCCATCGTCGACGCCCTCATCGACGCCGCCGAGGCCGGCAAGCAGGTGCTGGCCGTGGTGGAGATCAAGGCGCGCTTCGACGAGCAGAACAACATCTCCTGGGCCCGCAAGCTCGAGCACTCCGGCGTCCACGTGGTCTACGGCATCGTCGGGCTCAAGACCCACGCCAAGCTCTCCCTGGTCGTGCGCCAGGAGGCCGAGGGGCTGCGCCGCTACTGCCACATCGGCACCGGCAACTACAACCCCAAGACCGCCCGGCTCTACGAGGACCTCGGCCTGCTCACCTGCGACCCGCAGGTCGGGGAGGACCTCACCCGGCTGTTCAACCAGCTCTCCGGCTTCGCCCCGCGCTCCCGGTTCAAGCGGCTGCTCGTCGCGCCACGCTCGGTGCGTTCGGGGCTGGTCGACCTCATCGAGCAGGAGATCGAGCACGTCAACGCCGGCCGCGGCGGCTACGTCGGGGTCAAGGTCAACTCGATCGTCGACGAGGCGGTCATCGACGCTCTCTACCGCGCCTCCCGCGCCGGCGTGGAGGTCGACGTGCTGGTCCGCGGCATCTGCGCGCTGCGGCCCGGGGTGGCCGACCTGTCCGAGACCATCCGGGTGCGCTCGATCCTGGGCCGGTTCCTCGAGCACTCGCGGGTGTTCATCTTCGGCGGCGGCGGGGAGACCCAGGCCTACATCGGCAGCGCCGACATGATGCACCGCAACCTCGACCGGCGGGTCGAGTGCCTCGTGCGCCTGTCCGACCCCGGGCACATCGCCGACGTGCAGGCGCTGTTGACCCGCGGCATGGGCAACGAGACCTCGAGCTGGCACCTGGCCGGCGACGGGCGCTGGACCCGCCACCACGTCGGCACCGACGGCCTGCCGCTCAACGACTACCAGGAGGGCCTGATCGAGCAGCACACCCGACGCCGGCGCAAGGCCCGTCGGCGGTGACCGAGGGGGTCTCGCCCGGCCAGGTCG
>DASSPC010000273.1:0-11127 GCA_035699865.1 Oryzihumus sp.
GGAGGATGCGACCGGCGAGACCGTCTCCGTGAGGCTCGGGGCCGCCGCCTCGAACGGCGCCGACGCCGAGTTCGCCACGTCCGGGACCGTGATCACCTTCCGCGGCTTCCTCGCCGCCTACGAGGAGGGGCGCGACGACGAGGCCGCGGCCAGGGCCGAGCGCGCCGACGAGGAGCGCCGCCTGCCCAAGCTCAGCACCGGTGTCGCGCTCGAGGTGCTGCGGGCGGAGGCCGACGGCCACGAGACCAGCCCGCCCGCGCGATACACCGAGGCCACCCTCGTGAAGGCCATGGAGGAGAAGGGGATCGGGCGTCCATCGACCTACGCGGCGACGGTCGGCACGATCCAGGACCGCGGCTATGTGCGCACCCGCGGCTCGGCGCTGATCCCGACGTGGCTGGCGTTCGCGGTGACCCGGCTGCTGGAGGAGCACTTCCCCAAGCTGGTCGACTACGACTTCACCGCGGCCATGGAGGAGGACCTCGACCGCATCGCCAACGGCGACGAGGGCCGCGTGGCCTGGCTCAAGCGGTTCTACTTCGGCGACGAGGCGACCAGCATCGAGGGGCTGCGCGCCCTGGTGGACGACCTCGGTGAGATCGACGCCCGCGGCATCTCCACCATCGAGATCGGCGACGGCATCGTCGTGCGCGTGGGCCGCTACGGCCCCTACGTCGAGGAGACCGTGCCGGCCGGCGTCGACGCCGCGACCGGCGAGGTCGCCGAGGGCGCGAACGGGGAGTCCCGCCGGGCCACCATCAACGACGACGTCGCCCCCGACGAGATGACCCCGGAGAAGGCCCGCGAGCTGCTCGAGGCGGCCGCCGACGACGGTCGGGTGCTCGGTCAGGACCCCGAGACCGGTCGCGACATCGTGGCCAAGGCCGGCCGCTACGGGCCCTACGTCACCGAGGTGCTGCCCGAGGACCTGGCGGGCCTCAAGGGCAAGAGCAAGATCAAGCCGCGCACCGCCACCCTGTTCAAGGACATGGACCTGGCCACGCTCGACCTCGAGACCGCGCTGAAGCTGCTCAGCCTGCCCCGGGTCGTCGGCAAGGACCCCGAGTCCGGCGAGGAGATCACTGCGCAGAACGGTCGCTACGGGCCGTACCTCAAGAAGGGCACCGACTCGCGCTCGCTGCAGGCCGAGACGCAGCTGTTCACCATCACCGAGGAGGAGGCGCTGGCGATCTACGCCCAGCCCAAGCAGCGCGGGCGGGCCGCCGCCGCGCCGCTGAAGGAGCTCGGTGACGACCCGGTGAGCGGCAAGCCGATGCTGGTCAAGGATGGCCGGTTCGGTCCCTACGTCACCGACGGGGAGACCAACGCGACGCTGCGCAAGGACGACGACCCCGAGTCGATCACGCCCGAGCGCGGTGCCGAGCTGCTCGCCGAGAAGCGCGCCAAGGGTCCGTCCACCCGCAAGCGGGCGGCCAAGAAGACCGCGGCGAAGAAGACCACGGCCAGGAAGACGACCGCGCGCAAGACCACCGCGAAGAAGGCCGCGGCCAAGAAGGCCTGACCTGCCGGTATCCCGTGCCGTCACCTCCGCCGCCCCTCGCACCACCGGGGCGGCGGAGGTGTGTCGGCGGCCCGCCCTAGCCTCGACGCCACATCGCACACCTGTTCGAACATCGGAGGGATGATGGAGCTCGAGGGGGCGCGCCGCATGGCCACGGCGCTGATGGCCGAGCACGGGCTGGTCGGCTGGCGGCTGGTCCTGGACAACGCCAAGACCCGGGCCGGGGTCTGCCGGCCCGCCCGGCGCGAGATCGGGCTGAGCCGGGCGATCACCGCGCTGCACACCGAGGCGGAGGTCCGCGACACCGTGCTGCACGAGATCGCCCACGCGCTCGTGGGGGCCCACCACGGCCACGACGCGGTGTGGCGGGCCAAGGCCCTGGAGATCGGCTCCTCCGGCCGGCGGTGCGTCGACACGGCCTCCGCCCGGCCACCCGCGCCGTGGACCGGCACCTGCCCGGCCGGGCACACCACGACCCGCCACCGTCGCCCGACCCGCGTGGTGACCTGCGGGCAGTGCTCGCGCAGCTTCGACCCGCGCCACGTCATCACCTGGCGGTTCCGCGGCGAGGTCGTGCCGATGCACCCGGCCTACGACCGCGAGCTGGCCCGGCTGCGCCGGCGCACGGCCTCCGCGCCCGTCGCCGCGCGGGGCGACCGCCCGGACCCCGCGGTCGCGGCCGAGTTGGTCGCCCTGCCGGTGGGCACCGTGGTGCGGATCGGTGGCAACGGCCGCTACGCCGGGACGACCGGCGTCGTCGAGAAGCGCGCCCGCACCCGCTACCACGTGCGCACGCGGCTGGGGCTGCTCACCGTGCCGTTCGCCATGGCCGAGCCGGTCTGACCCGCCTGCCCGGGCAGCCCCGGCGGGCCACGCGGGGCGGAAGGCGAGGACACGGCATACCGGGGAAAGGGTGTTGACCCTCACGTGACGTGAGGGCCCATAGTCGGTGCCATGACCGGGACGACGCGGGTGGGTGAGTCCCTGACCGTGGGCCAGGTGGCCGAGCGGTTCGGGGTGACGGTGCGCACGCTGCACCACTACGACGAGATCGGGTTGCTGTCGCCGGGCGAGCGCTCGGCGGCCGGCTACCGGCTCTACACCCGGGACGACCTCGTGTGCCTGCAGCACATCGTGGTCTACCGACGGCTCGGGTTCGCCCTGGAGGAGGTCGCCCTCCTGCTGGAGCACCCCGAGACGGTGGAGGCCCACCTGCGACGTCAACGCGCAGCGGTCATGTCCCGGCTCGACGAGATGCGCGATCTCGTGACAGCCATCGACCGAGCACTGGAGAGGGAGATGAACCAGCAACCCGCCACCACCGAGGACATGAAGGAGCTCTTCGGGGACGGCTTCTACGAGAACCAGGCCGAGGCGCAGGAGCGGTGGGGCGACACCGACGCCTGGAAGCAGTCGCAGCAACGCACCAAGGGCTGGACCAAGGCCGACTGGGCCGAGGTCAAGGCCGAGACGGACGCGCTGCACGCGGCGTTCGTCGCTGCCATGGACGCCGGCGAGCCGCCAACGAGCGACGCGGCCATGGACGCCGCGGAGGCGCACCGGCTGCACATCGACCGGCGCTTCTACGACTGCCCGCACGCGTTCCACACGGGCCTGGCCGACATGTACGTCAGCGACCCGCGCTTCACGGCGACCTACGAGGAGATCCGCCCGGGCATGTCGTTCTACGTCCGCGACGCGATCTACGCCAACGCCGAGCGGGCCGCCGCGCAGGGGCTGCCGCAGGGTTAGGCCGTCCCGGGGGTGCTCTGGCCTAGGCTCACCGTGTGAGCCAGCCAGAGCACTCCCCACCGGCGGGCCTCGCCGGCGACGTGCGCGGCGTGCTCGCCATCACCGCGTTCCGCCGGCTCTGGTCCACCTTCGCGCTGTCCAGCTTCGGGGACTGGCTGGGCATCCTCGCCACCACCTCCCTGGCCGGCACCCTGGCCACCAGCCCGGCCGCGGAGTACCTCGCGGTCTCCGGAATCTTCATCCTCCGGCTCGCGCCGGCCATCGTCTTCGGGCCGCTGGCCGGTGCCCTGGCCGACCGGTTCAGCCGCCGGACCGTGATGATCGTCGGCGACGGGCTGCGCTTCCTGCTGATCGCCACCATCCCGCTCGTCGGGACCCTGTGGTGGCTCTACGTCGCGACGCTCCTGATCGAGTGCGTCGGCCTGTTCTGGGCACCCGCCAAGGAGGCGGCGATGCCCAACTTCGTGCCCCGCGACAAGCTCGAGACGGCCAACCAGCTCAGCCTCGTCGCCGACTACGGCACCGCCCCCGTCGCCGCGCTGCTCTTCTCCGGCCTGGCCCTGGTCAACACCCCGCTGCAGGCGGTCATCCCCGGGCTGGACGCCTCCGGGGACTACCTCGCGCTCTGGGTCGACGCCCTGACGTTCCTCGTGAGCGCGATCGTCGTCTGGACGATCACCTTCCCGCCGGTGGCCCACGAGGTCAGCGCCCGCGGCGAGACGCTGTGGCGCACCATCGTCGACGGCTGGCAGTTCGTCGTGCGCACCCCGCTGGTGCGCGGCCTGGTCGCCGGGATGCTCGGCGCCTTCGCCGCCGGCGGCCTGGTCATCGGCCTGGCCCAGCGCTTCGTCAAGGACCTCGGCGCCGGTGCCGCCGGCTACGGCGTGCTCTTCGCCATGGTCTTCCTCGGGATGGCGCTGGGCATGGCGCTCGGGCCGCGCTTCCTGGCCGGCTTCTCCCGGCGGCGGCTGTTCGGCCTGTCGCTGACCGTCGCCGGCGCGGTGATGGTCGTGCTGTCGCTGATCCCCAACATCGTCATCGTGGCCCTCGTGACCGTGGTTCTCGGCGCCGCCGGCGGCGTCTCGTGGGTCTGCGGCTACACCCTGCTCGGGCTGGAGGTCGAGGACGAGGTCCGCGGCCGCACGTTCGCCTTCGTCCAGTCCCTCGTGCGGGTCGTCCTCGTCGGCGTCCTGGCGGCGGCGCCGCTGCTCGCCGCGGGCTTCGACGGCCTGTTCAACCTGCCGTTCACCATCCACATCGGCACCGTCAGCCTCACCTACACCGGCGCCATGGTCACGTTCTTCGTGGCCGGCGTCGCCACGATCATCACCGGCGTCCTCGCCTACCGGCAGATGGACGACCGCAAGGGAGTCCCGCTCTTGAGCGACCTCAGCGACGCGCTGCGCACCAACACCCACCACGACGGCGGGCGCGAGGCCGCCCCGCACCGGACCCCCGGGATGCCGGCTGCCACGGTCCCGTTCACGGCTCCCGGGGGCGAGCACCCGGCATACGACGGGCTGCCCGGGGTGTTCATCGCGCTCGAGGGGGGTGACGGGGCCGGCAAGTCGACCCAGGGCGCGCTGTTGAAGCAGTGGCTCGAGTCGCTGGGCCGGCACGTGGTCGTCACCCGGGAGCCGGGCGGCACCGACGCCGGGCGGGCGATCCGCGAGATCGTCCTGCACGGCTCGCACATCTCCCCACGGGCCGAGGCGCTGCTCTACGCCGCCGACCGGGCCCACCACGTGGAGTCCGTCGTCGTGCCGGCGCTGCGCCGCGGCGACGTGGTCATCACCGACCGCTACATCGACTCCTCCGTGGCCTACCAGGGCGCGGGGCGCGACCTCGGCACCGACGAGGTGCTGCAGCTGTCCCGGTGGGCCACCTGCGGCCTCGTGCCGACCCTGACCGTGCTGCTCGACGTGACCCCCGAGGTCGGCCGGCAGCGGCGCGGCGACGTGCACGACCGGCTCGAGTCCGAGCCCGACGACTTCCACGCCCGGGTGCGCGAGCACTACCTGCAGCTCGCCGCCGCCGACCCGGGGCGCTACCTCGTGGTGGACGCCGCGCTGCCGCCGGAGGAGATCCACCGCCGGGTGCGCGAGCGTCTGACCCCACTGGTAGAAGTGGCCCCATGAGCGTCTGGGAGCAGGTCGTCGGGCAGGACATCGCCGTCGAGACGCTGAGCCGTGCGATCAGCGACCCCGGCGCGATGACCCACGCGTGGCTGCTCACCGGCCCGCCGGGGTCGGGGCGCTCGGTGGCGGCGCGGGCCTTCGCCGGCGCGCTGCAGTGCCCCCAGGGCGGCTGCGGCACCTGCCGGGAGTGCCGCACGGCGGTCGAGGGCACCCACTCCGACGTCGACATCATCGCCACCGAGGGTCTGACGCTGACGGTGGCGCTGGCGCGAGACCTCGTCCAGCTGGCGGCGCTGCGGCCCTCGGTCGGACGGTGGCGCGTCATCATCATCGAGGACGCCGACCGGCTCCACGAGCGGGCCGCCGACGCCTTGCTGAAGTCCCTGGAGGAGCCGGTCGCCCGCACGGTGTGGGTGCTGTGCGCGCCCTCCCTGGAGGACGTCATCATCACCATCCGCAGCCGCTCCCGTCACGTACGGCTGCGCACGCCTCCCGTGGACGCCGTGGCGGAGCTGCTCATGCGGCGGGACGGGGTCGATGAGCCGATGGCCCTGTATGCCGCGCGGGCGGCCCAGAGCCACGTGGGGGTGGCCCGGCGCCTGGCGCACGACGAGGGCGCGCGCATCCGGCGGCGCAACGTCATCCAGCTCGCCGGCCAGATCCGCACCGTGGGCGACGCGATCGGGGCCGCCGCCGACCTGGCCAAGATCGCCGACGAGGAGTCCGGTGCCGCCTCCACCGAGCGCGACGCCGCGGAGAAGGCCCGGCTCATGGAGCTGCTTGGTGTCGACCCGGCCGCCCGCACCCAGCCGCCGCACGTGCGCTCGCAGATCGCGGCGCTGGAGAAGGAGCAGAAGACCCGGGCCACCCGGCACACGCGGGACGTCGTCGACCGGTCGCTGGTCGACCTGCTGTCGGTCTACCGCGACGCGCTCATCGTGAGGTGCGGCACGCCGGTGGCCCTGGTCAACCAGGACATGGGTGACCACGTGCAGCGGCTGGCCCAGGCGATGACCTCCGAGCAGCTGCTGGGGGCGATGGACGCGATCGGCCTGGCCCGCGAACGGATCGGCGCCAACGTGCCGCCGCTGCTGGCGCTGGAGGCCATGGCCATCTCGCTGCAGCTCCCGCGCTGACCCGCAGCTGTCCCCCTCGGTGGACGCCTTGTCCACGGGGCCCACTTTCGGGATAGCGTCGAGGCCGTGACCGCCGAGACGAGGGAGTGGCAGACGTGAGGATCACGGGGGCGATCGGGGCCGCGCTGGCGGTCGTGCTGACGACGTCGGCGTGTGCGGTGATCCCGTTCGTCAACCACAGCGACAACAAGGGGTCCGCCGCGGCCACGTCGACGTCGGCGTCGCCGCAGCCACCGCCAAAGGGTGAGGAGTCGCTGGCGAAGTTCTACGGCCAGCACCTGTCGTGGCGCAGCTGCGCCGACTTCCAGTGCGCCAAGCTGACGGTGCCCATCGACTACGCCAGGCCCGACGGCGACACGATCAAGATCGCCGTGCTGAAGGTCCCCGCCCGCGGCACGTCCAAGGGCGCCCTCGTGGTCAACCCGGGTGGGCCGGGCGGGTCCGGCGTGCAGTACGCCGCGGCCGCCGACAACATCGTCAGCCCCGCCGTGCGCCGCTCCTACGACGTGGTCGGCTTCGACCCGCGCGGGGTGGGCTCCTCCTCGCCGGTCAGGTGCCTCGACGACCACGAGCTCGACGCCTTCCTCGGCGCGGACCCGACACCGGACACCAAGGCCGAGGAGCAGCAGTTCGTCCAGGGCGCCAAGGACTTCGCGGCCAAGTGCCAGCAGAACGGCGGCCCGCTGCTGGGTCACGTCTCCACGATCGAGGCGGCCAAGGACATGGACGTCCTGCGGGCCGCGCTGGGGCAGAAGAAGCTCAACTACCTCGGCAAGTCCTACGGCACCTTCCTCGGCGCCACCTATGCCGATCTGTTCCCGACGCTGGTGGGCCGGTTCGTCCTCGACGGTGTCGTGGCTCCCGACCTGACCTCCAGCGAGGTCAACGCCGGCCAGGCCGCGGGCTTCGAGACAGCCACCCGGGCCTACGTCAAGGACTGCGTCGACCAGGGCGGCTGCCCGCTGGGCAGCTCGGTGGACGCCGGGATCAAGCGGCTGCAGGACTTCCTCAAGCAGATGGACGCCAAGCCGCTGCCCATCCGGGACGCCGACGTCAAGCAGCTCACCGAAGGCTGGGCCTCGCTCGGCATCGCCGCGGCGATGTACGACCAGGGGTCGTGGAGCCAGCTGACCGACGCCCTCAGCTCCGCCTTCGACGGCGACGGCAACCCGCTGATGCGGCTGGCCAACTCCTACGCCGACCGCAACAGCGATGGCTCCTACAACGGCAACCTGATGCAGGTCATCTACGCCGTGAACTGCCTGGACCGCAAGGACAGCTCGGACATCACGCACTACGAGGACGAGGCGCGCAAGGACTCGGTCCAGGCGCCGACCTGGGGCTCGTTCCTGGCGTGGAGCTCGGTGCCGTGCGGCTTCTGGCCGGTCAAGGCCAACAACGCGCCGAAGAAGATCACCGCCGCCGGCAGCGGCCCGATCGTCGTGGTCGGCACCACCCGTGACCCCGCCACCCCCTACGCCTGGTCCCAGCGCCTGGCCGCGGAGCTGGCCAACGGTCACCTGGTGACGTTCAACGGCGACGGCCACACGGCATACATGCGGGCGAACTCCTGCCTCGACAACGCCGTCGACGCCTACCTGGTCAAGGGCACCGTCCCCCCGGCCGGGCTGCGCTGCTGAGCCGGTGACGGGGGCGCGGGCGACGTGACCGGCCCGGTTCGGAGAATCGCCGGATCATCCGTATACTCGTCGCTCGTGCCCCTTGGGTCACATGCCGCCTTAGCTCAGTCGGCCAGAGCGATTCACTCGTAATGAATAGGTCAAGGGTTCGATTCCCTTAGGCGGCTCCACCCCAGAAACGCCCTCCCCGAGAGGGCGTTTCTGCTGTTCAGAGGCGGTGCCGACAAGCCAGCCCAGCATCCGACCAGCGTGGTTGACGACGGCGGTCAGGAGAGCTCGAACCCGGTTTTGGCCGGATCTTGGCCGGACGTCGATCCGGCCACGCCCCGTCATCGCTGCTCACCGCCCTTCCACAGCCCGTCCAGCGCCGAGGCGATGGTGTCCAGCTCGTCGTCGTACAGGTGGGCGTAGATCCGCGCCGTCGTGGTGATCGACTCGTGGCCCATCGCCTTCTGGATGAACCGCAGGTCAGCCCCAGCCATGCGAGCGAGGCTGCCGAACGTCCGGCGCAGGTCGTGTGGGGTCACCCCGGCGAGGTCGAGGTCCTGCGTGACCTGGTCCCAGCGGACCATGCGCTTCCAGTTGCCGTTGCGCAGGTAGTCACCTTCGGGGGAGGGGAACACCAACGCCTCCGGTTTCCGGCCTGACGTCCGTGTCCGCAGCACCGGCAGCAGCAGCCAAGGCACGGCGATGTGCCGTGCGGAGGTGCGGCTCTTCGGCGCGGCCACATCGATCCGACCGCCGACCTCGGTGGCCCGCTCGACGATTCGCACTCGACGCCGCATCAGGTCGACATCGGCCACCTTCAAGGCCGCCATCTCCGACCACCGCAGCCCCAGGTACACCAGCGAGAGGACGACCTCGCCCTCATGCGGACCCATGGCGCGGGCCAGCGCGTGGACCTGGTCGACGTCAGGATCCGCTCCCGAGCAGGCGGCCGCTTGGGCAGCTGCACACCTCGAGCCGGGTTGACCGCGATTCGCCGGTTCCGTAGGGCGTGGTCGAGCACCCGCAACAGCCGCCATGGCTACGGGCCGTTCGACGGCTCTGCCGCGGACGTTGGAACGATGGTGACCGTCTGAGCGACCGGGTCGGTGACCGTTCCGGGCATCGCCCGGACCCGGATCTTCTCGCCGGACCGCAACGCCGAGGACGAGACTTTGGCCTTGCCTTCGCGGAAGGTCGTCGCGCCGACGAGGCCGAACGTTCTTGAGCCCCCCTTGCCCTGCACCGTGACCGAGTTGCCGGTCACCACGGTCACCAGCCCGGTGGCAGTTGCGCTGGTACGGGCGCTCCTCGAGTGCCGGGCAGCGCGCGGAGTCGGGTGCCTGGACGAGTGCTGGGCCGAGCCGAACAGGGCTGAGCCGGTCGCGATGCCGCCCCCGCCCAGCACCAAGCCGCCGGCCACGCCAGTGACCACCACCGCACGCCGTGATCGGGGCAGGAACTTCCCCACCATCGGAGTTCTCCTCACGCTCTGTTGCTGTGCCGCCAGCGGTCACGTTTCACCGTGGCGCGTTGAGCATCGGGTCCCCCGAGGTGCGCCGACGAGTTTGCGACCTCTCACAGCATGTTGGGGCCGGGGGTGTCCGGGCACCGATCGGCGACGTAGTCACCGCCAGGGGGGACTCACCCGATTGCCCGACGGTGCGCGAACTCAAGCCGCTAACGGCGACTGTCGCCGCGGTTGGGCTACCGATCCTGCTCATGGTGTTCGCGGCTGCCCACCAGCAACATCGCTCGAAGGGCTCAGGTCCCGTGCCCTCCCAGCCTTACCCAAACCTTCTGGCAGAGAGCTCACAGCGGAAATCACCCCTGCGGCGGAGAACTGACCCACGCGCAGCCCGCACCCTTGAAGCGTTGGGAAAGAGGTACTCGGGAAAACGCTCTCGCCACAAAGGTGCCCGAGTACGCAGCCGCCCACGGACTCTCACACCTCCCTCGTGGGCGGCTGCAAAAGCCCCGGCGGCCCCGGTGCTCGAAACGTTTCCCGGCTAGACGTTCGGCATACACCAAGCCATGCGGGACTACGATTGACGGCGTGCCCGCATCCCTTGAGGAGTGGTGGCCCCGGTTGCCGCAGGCGACCCGCGACTGGCTGATCGCCAACAACGGCGACGCACTGACGGCTTCAGTCGTTGAGGAGATCACGCGCGCCGGCGGTCAGGTGGCGTCTGATGCTTGGTGGGTCGGCCAGAGCGGTCCGACGGGCTTCTACCTGTCGGACGAGGCTGTCGACTGGATCGAAGAGGTCGCCAACGGCGAGGCCCCCGAGCCCCGACGCGACAGGTGAGTCAACCGGACAGACCTTCCGCTTCTGCCGCGATCCGCGTGGTCATGTCGACGAGGGTGCATCCGAGCGGAGGTGTTCTTTGAAGAATGCCGTGATACGCCGACGAGCATCCAGGGTGGCCGCGTGGTCGTACCTGGTGCCCGACACACGGGCGAGGAAGCGCAGGAACAGGGTCTGGTCCTCGGGTGCATGGTCGTTCATGAATCCGTGGTGGACTCCTGGATATATCTTCACGTCGTGCGGCACGGCGAACTCGGTCAGTAACCCGTCCAGCCGCTGACCGGCCCGGGCGCCCAACGGGGACTTGTCTGCAGCGCCGAAGCTTCCGACGACCGGGCAGGCCCGTGGCAACCAGTCCCTGGCGTCAGAGGGGCATCCGCCGTAGTTCACCGCAGAGGCGTCGAACCCGTGGCCCTCGGCCAGCGCGATGGCGTACCCCCCACCCATGCAGAAGCCGACCACCCCCACGACCCCCGTGCAGCCGTCCTGGTTTCGTAGCCAGTGCCGCGCCGCCTCGATGTCGTCGAAGGTGCGACCCCGGCGCGGACCGAGGTCGCGCATGATCGTGCGAAGGCAGCGCAACCGGCTGCCCCAGTAGTACAGGTCAGGCGCGATCGCCAGAAAGCCTTCTCCGGCAAGCCAGTCC
>DASSPC010000274.1:0-2186 GCA_035699865.1 Oryzihumus sp.
GAGCCTCCGCGCTGCTCGCTCGGCTTCACGTTCGCCTCGTCCGTCTCGCGCCGTTCGTCGCTCACCTGATCTCGCCTCCGCTTGTCGGGCCGCGCGGGCCTGCGCGGCATGCAACGGACATGCCCTGCGGGGCGATGCGGCAAAACCGGCGAGGGTCGCACGCTGCCCCGGACCATCCCGCCGGCGCCATCGTGGGCGTCCGGGCCTAGGTGTCCTGCCCATACAGGTTGTGAACGCGGCTGATGGGTGGCCGGCCGTCGAGTGAGCTGTGTGGTCTCTGCCGGTTGTAGTGGTTGAGCCAGTATGGCAGTGCGTGGTCGCGGGCGTGATGGTCGCGGTAGCGGACGCCGTAGGCCCATTCGCGGCTCATGGTCTGGTGGAATCGCTCGACTTTGCCGTTTGTGCGTGGCGTGTGCGGCCGGATGCGGAGGTGGCGGATGCCTCGGTCGGCGAGCAGCTGGGCGAGGGAGCGGTTTTGGGTGTACGCCCAGGCGTTGTCGGTCATGATCCGGCGCGGCTGGACGCCCAGCGCCGTAAACCAGTCCAACGCCCGCTCGACGAAGCCTGTGACGGTGCCGGCACGCTGGTCGGGGTGCAGCTCGGTGTAGGCCAGGCGGGAGTGGTCATCGACGATCGAATGGGCGTACTCATACCCCCACCGGGCGCGTTTTTCGGCTGCTGTCTTGTCACGTACGCCGGTCACGGCGTGGCCTGGCCGCAAGAACCGTGCATACCGCTTGGTGTCCATGTGCAGCAGATCGCCTGGGCAGGGCCATTCGTAGCGGCGCGCTGGGTCTCGCCCTACCTGTAAGGCTCGCGAAAGGCCGTGGCGGCGAAGCACCTTCCACACCGTCTGATGCGGATAACCAACCTCGCCGGCGATCAGTCGCGGCCCCCACCCAGTCCGCTGCCTGGCCGCACAGATGTGCGCCTCGACGTCCGGTGAAAGCACGCGCGGACACACCCGTGGTCGACTCGAACGATCAGCCAGGCAGACGAGCGAGCCTCGCTGGCGCTCGCTCGCCTGCCGCCACCGCGACCACCACCGATGCACCGTCGCCGGCGACACCCCAAACATCCGGGCCGCCTCACGCATCGACGCGCCCTCCTCAACCACACCCACCAGCGACCGCCGACCAGCAGGTCCGAGCTTCGCGTTACCGTGCACATTCATCCGAGCCTCCCAGGCCGTCTCTTGGCAGAAACAGCCTCTCGGGAGGCTCGGATGGACCTCAGCCGTTCACAACGTCCGTAGGCACGTCACCTAGGACCCGCCAGATGGGGTCAGACCCCGATCGGCGGGCGGGACGCCGCGGAATCCTGCAAACTGCAGGAGGAGAGGAACCGCGGGGGCGTAGCTCAGGGGATAGAGCAGCAGCCTTCTAAGCTGACGGTCGCAGGTTCGAATCCTGCCGCCCCCACTCCTTGCCGATCTCCGCACTACGGCGAAAGTCCTGCAAACTGGGGAGTCGTCCGCCGAACATGCGTTCGTCTGCGGCGCCGTTCGGGGCCAGTTTTCGTGCCCGAACGTAGCAGGTCGTAGCACGCAAGCGGCTGCTACGTTCGACTTGTAATGCCTGGCCCGCTTCCGGCCAAAAGTCGTAGCGAGTCATAGGTCGCTGACTTGTAAAGCCTGCTGCGGTCGGCGCTTGCTACGTTCGAGCATAGGTTCGGAGGCGGCCGGCCCGTTCGCCCGGCCACACATCTTGCCAGCAGCAACCGCTCGTTGGACTCGATGTGTGGAGACAGCGAGGCGGGCTGTAGGGCTGCCGTGGATGACGTTCTCCGTCCGGGCACCGAAGGCTCGCTGCTGCTCAAGTCACCCAGGATCTTGCCGAAAACCAGGGTGCGCGCTATGTTTACATGTAAACAGGTGTCGGGAAGGAGGATCCCATGCCGACGAAGCCAGCCACTAAGCCCGTCAAGAGCATCCGCATGTCCGAGGACTACCAGGACGCCCTGGGACTGCTCGCCGCCTACGAGGGTACCCCCGAAACCGCGCTGATCGAGGAAGCCATTGACCTTCTCGTACAGCACCGAGCGCTCACCTACCGCCGCGCCCTCGGTCTTCCCCGCGAAGCGGTCGCCCCCACCCCTGAGACCGTGCACGAGGTGGTGCCTCGCATCCGCGAGGCTATGCGCGCTGCGCTCGCCGGAGGCGCGCACGCTCCCCGCGACGACGAGCG
>DASSPC010000275.1:0-9306 GCA_035699865.1 Oryzihumus sp.
CTGCAGCGGCTGTGGCGCAACGTGGTCGACGAGGAGACCGGGGAGGTCCGGGTCGTCGACGAGCCGGTCGACGCGGACACCCTGCGGGCGATGCACAAGACCATCGACGCGGTCGCGAAGGACTTCCCGGCGCTCGGCTTCAACACCGCGATCGCGCGGCTGATCGAGCTGAACAACGCGCTGACCAAGCTCGACGCGGTGCCGCGCGAGGCGGCCGAGACCATCG
Source organism: Oryzihumus sp. (assembly GCA_035699865.1). GTDB lineage: Bacteria > Actinomycetota > Actinomycetes > Actinomycetales > Dermatophilaceae > Oryzihumus. Next base: position 227 of record DASSPC010000275.1, read on the forward strand.
TCAAGATGGTCTCGCCCATCGCCCCGCACATCGCCGAGGAGCTCTGGCGCCGACTCGGGCACGACGAGACCATCACCTTCGAGCCGTTCCCCGTGGCCGACCCGGCGCTGCTGGTCGACGACACGGTCACCTGCGTCGTGCAGGTCCAGGGCAAGGTGCGCGACCGCCTGGAGGTGGCGGCCGACATCAGCCCCGCCGACCTGGAGGCCGCGGCCCTTGCCAGCGAGCGGGTCCAGGCCTCGATCGCCGGCAAGACGGTGCGCAAGGTGATCGTCCGCGCCCCGCAGCTGGTCAACATCGTCGCGGGCTGAGCCCGCACGATCGGGTCCGGGTGCCTGTCCCACAGGCACCCGGACCCGGTGTCCGGCTCAGCTGAGCGCGCTCAGCGCACTGCCGTAGCGCTGCATGTAGTCGACCGCGCTGTCCCCGGTGTAGACGATGTCCGCGCTGAACGACTCCAGCAGCAGCTCGCCCTTCATGGTCAACAACCGGGCCTCGTCGGAGTCGTGGATCTGCATGAGTGCGTCCCTCTCACCGCTGACGATCCACAGCCCCGTGCCCCGCTCCGAGAAGAAGATCTGGGGCTCGCTGCACCTGCCCTCGCGGGCCTGCTTGCCCCAGAAGTCCTGCACCTCGGCGGCGTACTCCAGGGCCTTCTGCTCCCGTCCTGCGATGGGGTGCGTCCAGGTGACCACCAATGCTGACTGCATCGTCTGCTCCCGTTCTGCGCACCGGCCAGGTGCGCGCTCAGCACACCCGGACGGCACGGCCCCTGGTCCGGTGGCTCTGGTCCAACATCCCCAACCTCTGACAGCGCCGATGGGCCTGACACGGGCCAAGGTCCTTGACCGGGCCTCGCACCCGGATCGGCACCGGCGCGGGGCGCGGCAACCGGCGCCGCCGCGGAGCCCAGCCGGTAGCCTGCGCGCGTGAACGTCGCCATCGTCACCGACTCCACGGCATACCTGCCGGCCGAGGTGGTGGCGCGCCACGGCATCCGGGTGGTGCCGCTGCACGTCGTGCTGGACGGGACCGAGCTGGACGAGGGCGTCGACGTCGACCCGGGGCAGGTGGCGGCGGCCCTGCGCGCGCACCGACGGGTGTCGACCTCGCGGCCCACCCCCAGCGCCTTCCTCGAGGTCTACGAGGCGGCGGCCGAGGCGGGCGCCGAGGAGATCGTGTCGGTGCACATCAGCGCCGACATGTCCGGCACCTACGACTCGGCGATGCTCGCGGCCCGGCACGCGCCGGTGCCGGTCGAGGTGGTCGACTCCCGTTCGATGGGCATGGCCATGGGGTATGCCGTGCTGGCGGCGGCCGCGGCCGCCGAGCGGGGGGAGGGTGCCAGGTCCGTGGCGGGGGTCGCCCGCTCGCGGGCCCGGGCGACGAAGGTGTGGTTCTGCGTGGACACCCTCGAGCACCTGCACCGCGGCGGGCGGATCGGCAAGGCCTCGGCGCTGCTCGGCTCGGCCCTGGCGATCAAGCCGCTGCTGACGCTGGAGGACGGGCACATCGAGCTCGCCGAGAAGGTGCGGACCTCGGCGCGGGCCGTGGCCCGGATGGAGGACCTCGCGCTCGGCGCCGCGGAGGCAGCCGGTGGCGACGCCTGCGTGGAGCTGGCGGTGCACCACATCGACGCGCCGGACCGGGCGACCGAGCTGGCCCGGCGGCTGCACGAGCGGCTGCCCGGCGCGCCCGAACCGATGCTGGTGGAGCTCGGCCCGGTGGTCGGCGCCCACGTCGGTCCCGGCACGCTCGCCGTCGTCGTCGCGCCGCGTCCCGGCCGGGGGGACTGACCCGTGCCGGGTTCGTGGCTGGTGCTGGTGCTGGCTGCCGTGGCCGGCTTCTTCGTCGGCGGCGTGAACCCGGCCTCGATCGTGGCCCGGCTGCGCCACGGTGACCTGCGGCTGGGCTCGGGCAACCCCGGCGCCACCAACACCGGACGGCTGCTCGGGGTGCGCTGGGGCGTGCTGGTCGGGGTGCTGGACGTGCTCAAGGGGCTGCTGCCGACGCTGCTGGCGCTGTGGTGGTTGGACCGGTTCACGGCCTACGCGGTGGGGCTGGCGTGCATCCTCGGGCACATCCTCTCGCCCTACCTGCACGGTCGCGGCGGCAAGGGGGTGGCCACGTCGCTGGGCGCCGTGACCGCGGTGCTGCCGTGGTTCTCCCTGGTGATGCTCGGCGTCTTCGGGGCCGTGGTGGCGCGCTCACGGTGGGTTGCCGGCGCCTCGATCAGCGCGGCGCTGGCGCTGCTGCTGCTCTCGGTGTTCGCCCCGATGCCCGCGCCGGTGCTGGCCGGGCGGATCTGGGGTGCGACCGTCGCGCTGATCGTCATCGGGCGGCACCACCGCAACATCCGGGTGTGGCTGGCGACCCGGCTGCGCTGAGCCGGGGCGCTGACGTCGGTGCGCTGCCCCGGCGTTGTCCACAAGGGGGCGCGCGTTCGTCCCACGATCCACAGGGCCGCCGCCGCGCCTGTCCGCCCGTGCAGGCGGTTCCTAGCGTGCCGGTATGCCGCGTCGTCACCTCTCCGCCCCGCCTCCGGGCCGCCTCGAGGCGGTCCTCGCCCCGCGCCGCACGGTGCCGGAGGCGGCCGCCACCGGGTGGGTGCCGGACGGGGCGGACCTGACGATCGGGCGCGATGTGCCGAGTCCGGCACGATCGCTCTGGCCGGCTCTGCCCGCACCTCCGTCGCGGCAGGACCGCCTCGAGGTGCCGGCCCGACCAGAGGCGCCGGACTCGCCCGGTGTGCTCGACCGGCTGGACGTGCCGGCTGCGTCGGAGGCCCTGACGCGGCTGGATCAGCCGGCCGGGCAGCTCGAACCGGGCCCGGACGTCGTCGGCCGGCACCGGCGCCCGGCCCCACCCCCACCCAGACTCCTCACCCTGCCTGACCCGCTGCGCGGCGCGGTGACCCGCCCTCGACGGCTGGCCGTGCTCGGGCTGCTCGTGACGCTGGTCGGCGCCACCGTGCTCTTCGGGGTCCGGGTGGCGTGGGCGCGGCAGGCCAGCGCTCCCCATCCGGTCGTCCCCCGTGCCGGTCCCTCAGGCCTGGTCGGGCGGTCGGTGCCGTCGGCGTTCGCCTCCGGTCCATCGGCCGCGGGCGCGTCGGCGACGGCGGGGGTGGTCGTCGTCGACGTGGTGGGCCAGGTCCGCCGGCCCGGCGTGGTGCGGCTGCCCGCCGGGTCCCGGGTGCTCGATGCGGTGACCCGGGCGGGCGGGGCACTGCCCGGCGCCGACCTGGCCCAGGTCAACCTCGCCCGGGTGCTGGTCGACGGCGAGCAGCTCCTCGTACCCAAACCCGGTCAGCTGGTGAGCGTCGCCCCTGGCCCGGGCACGACCGGCGCCGGGGTGCCCTCCGGCGTGGGAGGGGGCGCTGGAGGCGTCGTGGACCTCAACACCGCCGACGCCACGGCGCTGGACTCGTTGCCGGGCGTCGGTCCCGTGCTGGCACAGCGGATCCTGGACTGGCGCACCGAGCACGGCCGCTTCAGCTCGGTCGACGAGCTCGGCGAGGTGAGCGGGATCGGCGACAAGCTGATGTCCCAGCTGCGACCCAAGGTCCGGGTGTGACAGCGGGACCGGCCGGATCGGCTGGCGCGCTGCCGTCCTCGGGACCAGCCGGGGCGGTCGGCGTGACGGGGTCCTCGGGACCGGTCGTCGCCGGATTGACGACGGATGAGGCTCCGGGGGAGGACCGGCCGGCGAGACTCGACATACGGCTGCTGTTGCCCGCGATGGTGGCCTGGGCCGCGGTTGCGGCGGCGCTCGCGGCCCCGCCCGGGGTGCTCTGGTGCGTCGGCGCGGCCACGGGAGCGGTCGGCGCCTGGCTGACGCTCCGCCCACCGGGCCGACTCGCAGGCCGTGCCGCGACGCCGGCGCTGACGCTGCTGGCGACGGCCCTGTGCCTGGTCGCCACCGCGGCTCACCTCGGCGTTCGCGACGCGGGCCTGGTGCCCCGGCTCGCGGCACAGCGGGCCACCGGCACCGTGGAGGGCACCGTCACCGCCGACCCGCGCGTGGTCACCCGTACCGGCGTGGTGCACACGACCCTGGTGGTGGTCCGGCTCCAGGTCGACGATGTGGTGGGCCGCGGCGAGCACAGTGCCGCGGCGTCCCCGGTGCTGGTGTTCGGGGACGAGTCCTGGGCTCGGGTGCGCTGGCACGAGCGGGTGCGGGTCAGCGGGCGCTTCGACACGGCCGAGCCCGGCGATGACGTCGTCGCGGTGTTCAACCCGAGCGGCGCGCCGCGGAGCCTGGCCGGACCGGGCGTCGTCGCAGACGCCGCCGAGCGGGTGCGCTCCGGCCTGCGGCAGGCGGTCTCCGGCCTGCCGGCCGACGCGCGCGGGCTGCTGCCCGGTCTGGTCATCGGCGACACCAGCCGCACGCCGGCCGACCTGACCGAGGCGATGCAGGCCACCGGCATGACCCACCTGTCCGCGGTCAGCGGCAGCAACGTGGCGGTGGTGCTCGCCGCGGCGATGGGCTTGTGCCGGCTCGCCGGCGTCCGGCGACGGTGGCGGCCGTGGGTGGCTGCGCTCTGCCTGGCTGCGTTCGTGGTCCTCGCCCGGCCCGAGCCCAGCGTGCTCCGCGCGGCCGTCATGGGTGGCGTCGGCCTGCTCGGCCTGAGCACCTCACGGCGCAAGGCCGGACTGCCCGCGCTCGCCGCCGCCGTTGTCGTGCTGCTCTGCCTCGACCCGTGGCTGTCCCGGTCGTTCGGTTTCGCGCTCTCGACCCTGGCGACCCTGGGGCTGCTGCTCTTCGCGGCGCCGTGGGGTCGGCGCATCGCCGCGGTCCTGCCACGCCGACTGCAGGGGTTCGGCACCGCCCTGGCCATCCCGGTCGCGGCCCAGCTGATGTGCGGCCCGGTCGTGGTGCTGCTGCAGGGCTCGGTGAGCGTGGTCGGGGTGGCGGCCAACCTGGCCGCCGCACCCCTGGTCGGGCCGGCCACGGTGCTCGGCGTGACCTGCGCCCTCGTGGCCCTGGTCTCGCACCCGGTCGCCGTCGGCCTGGCCTGGCTGGCCGGCCTGCCGACCCTCGGCATCGCCGGGGTGGCGCGCGTGGCGGCACAGGTGCCGATGGGGCAGCTGCCCTGGCCGGACGGGGCTCCCGGCGCGGTCCTCCTGGCGGTCGTCAGCCTGCTGGCGCTCCTCATGGCGCCCTGGCTCGTCGTGACGGTGCGCCGGCGCCCGGTGCTGCTTCTGTGCGTCGCGCTGCTCGTGGCCGCGGCCGCTACTCCGACGACGAGCTGGTCGTGGCCGCCGCCGGCCTGGCAGGTGGTGGCGTGTGACGTCGGGCAGGGAGACGGGCTGGTGCTGTCGACCGGGCCCGGGCATGCGGTCGTGGTCGACACTGGTCCCGACCCCGTGCCGATGGACGCCTGCCTGTCCCGGCTGCACGTGACCGTGGTCGACGCGGTGGTGCTGACCCACTTCCACGCCGACCACGTCGACGGGCTGCCCGGCGTCCTGCACGGGCGCACCGTCCGGCAGGTGCTCACCTCACCCGTGCGTGACCCGCCCGAGGGGGCCGCCCAGGTCGACCGGCAGGCGGCCGCCGCGGGGGTCCCGGTCCAGCCGCTGTATGCCGGGGACGACCTGCGCTTCGGCTCGCTGCGCGCCCACGTCGTGTGGCCCGACCGGGTCATCCGGGAGGGGTCGGTGCCCAACAACGCCAGCATCGTCATGGTGGTCCAGGACTCAGGCCTGCGGCTGCTCATGCTCGGCGACGTGGAGACGCCGGCAGCCCACCAGGTGCTCCTGGCGCTGCGGCGCGGGGGAGAGGCCCGCCCGTTCGACGTGCTCAAGGTGGCGCACCACGGGTCGTCGCTGCAGGACCCCCAGCTGGTCGCGGCGACGGGAGCGCCGATCGGGCTGATCAGCGTCGGTGCCGGCAACGACTACGGCCACCCGACCAGCAAGACGTTGAAGCTGTTGCGCGACAACGGGATCCGGGCACTGCGCACCGACCTGCTGGGTGACGTCGCGGTGGGCCGGAGCCCGGACGGCCGGGTCCTCGTGTCGACCCGTGGCCCGTGAGCCGCGGGGTCAGACGTCGGCGAGGACCCGCGTGGGGGAGTGGGCGCTCTCGCAGAGGGCCTCGAGCGTGGCCTTGACCGCCGGCACGCGCTGGAGGTCGGCGGTGGTCACCACGTGGACCGCCCGTCGTGAGGCCGGGTGGATCGGCAGGGTCACCACGTCGCGGTGGTGGGCGGTGCGCAGGATGAGGTCGGGGATCAGCGCGACGCCGAGACCTTCGGCGACCAGGCCCAGCACGGCGACGTAGTCCTCGGTCTCGAACGACACGTTCGGCACGAACCCGGCCCGGTTGCACAGCGACAGCAGGTGGCCGCGGCAGCGCGGGCAGCCGGCGATCCACGACTCGTCCGACAGCTTCGACAGGTCGGCGACCTTCTCCTTGGCCATCGGGTGGTCCTTGGGCAGTGCCAGGCGCACCTCGTCGTCGAGCAGCTTGCGCGTGACGAACATGTCGAGGTCCTCCTCGCCGCGGCCGAGGTCAGTGCCCTCGTAGGCGAACGCGACCGCAAGGTCGCACTCCCCGGCGCGCAGCGCGGCCAGGGACTCCGGCGGCTCCGCCTCGGTGAAGCTGACCTTGACCTCGGGGTAGCGCTCCTTGACCAGCGCCAGCGCCCGGGGCACCAGGGTCGCCGACGAGGAGGGGAACGCCATGAGCCGCACGCGCCCGGCGCGCAGCCCGGCGATGGCGGCGACCTCCTCCTCGGCGGCGTCGAGCGCGGCGAGCACGTTGACCGCGTGCCGCGCCAGCACCTGGCCGGCCTCGGTGAGCCGCACGTTGCGCCCGACCCGTTCGACCAGCACGGTCCCGGTGCGCTGCTCCAGGCGGCGCACCATCTGCGAGATGGCAGGCTGGGAGTAGCCGAGGGACAGGGCAGCTCCGGTGAAGCTGCCCTCGTCGGCGATGGCTCGCATGACACGGAGGCCGGCGGCGTCGATCATGGGACCACGATATAACTCCGAGTTATCACAGATCAAGAATCCATGTCCTTGTGTGATCTTTGCGGATTCGCGACAGTGAAGCCATGACCCTCGCCCCGCCGACGCCGACCCCCAGCCTCGACACGGTCAAGGCGGCCTTCGCCCCGACTCCCGGCTTCTTGAATGCGGCCACGCTCGGCCTGCCGCCGGTCCCCGTCGTCGACGCCCTCCAGCAGGCGCTGCTCGAGTGGCAGTCCGGCCGGGCGAGCGCCGCGGGGTATGACGCGCTGGTCCAGCAGGCGCGCACCCTCTACGCCTCGTTCGTCGGCGCGCCGCACGACTGGGTGGCGGTGGGCTCGCAGACCTCGGTGTTCGCCGGCATGGTCGCGGCCTCGCTGCCCGACGGTGCCGAGGTGCTCTGCGTGGAGGGCGACTTCTCCTCCATGGTCTTCCCCTTCCTCGTGGCCGCCCAGGAGGGCCGGGGCATCACCGTGCGTCAGGTCCCGCTGGGGGAGCTGGCCGGGGCGATCTCGGCGAGGACGACGCTCGTCGCGTTCTCCCTGGCCCAGAGTGCCTGCGGCAGCGTGTGCGACCGGGACGCCGTCATCGATGCCGCCCGTGCCCACGGCGCCCTGACCTTCTGCGACCTGACCCAGGCGGCGGGCTGGATGCCTGTGACCGCAACGGACTACGACATCACCGTCTGCTCGGCCTACAAGTGGATGTGCCAGCCGCGCGGCACGGCATACCTCACCGTCGCACCGCAGGTGCGCGACCGGCTCCGGCCGCTCAATGCGGGCTGGTATGCGGGGGAGGAGATCTGGTCCTCCTGCTACGGCCCGGAGATGCACCTGGCCGGCGACGCGCGCCGGTTCGATGTCTCGCCGGCGTGGCTGGCGTGGGCGGGGGCAGTCCCGGCGCTGGAGGTCCTCGGCAGCGTGCCGACCTCGGTGATCCGCGACCACGACGTCGCGCTGGCCAATGCGCTGCGGGAGCGGCTCGGCCTCGAGACCTGCGCCCGGCCCGTGGTGTCGCTGCACGACCCGAGCGGCGCGATGGCCCACCGGCTGGAGCAGGCCGGCGCGGTGGTGGCCTCTCGCGCCGGGCGGGTGCGGATCGCCTTCCACGTCTGGAACACGACCGACGACGTCACCCGCGTGGCCGACGCCCTCGCCGGCCTGCCCGTCACCACCTGAGGGTTCACCACCACCGGACCGCCTAACGCCACCCGGCTGCAGGCGCCGCGGCGGCGCGCATCCCGGGCGGGTGTCCGCGCCCTGTGGTGGGATGCCGAAGGTGGGGATGACACAACAGGACCAGGCCAGCCAGCCCGCCTCTGCCACGCCGGCGGCCAACGGTCGTCGGGTCGGTGTCGGGCTGTGCCTGTCCGGCGGCGGCTTCCGCGCCGCGCTGTTCCACCTCGGTGCGGTCCGTCGGCTCAACGAGCTCGGCGTGCTCGGCCAGGTGCGCACCATCAGCGCCGTCTCGGGTGGGTCCATCACGGCCAACCTGCTGGCTGACCCGCGGCTGGTCTGGCCGGCCGAGCACGGTGCCTCCCGTGCCGGCCCTGACCTCGTGGTGCAGGGCTTCGAGGAGTGCGTGGCCGAGCCGTTGCGGCGGTTGACAGCGCGCAACGTCCGCACGCCGGCGTTGCTGTCCAAGCTGTGGCCGTCGCGCTGGCACATGCCCGACAGTGCCGTCCGGGCGCTGGCCGACGCCTATGTCGAGGCCGTGCCGTGGTGGTCAAAGCCGTTGCGCGACAACGAGACCGGCGGCCCGGCCATCGTCCTGGGCGCCACCGAGGTGGCCTACGGCGTCGACTGGACGTTCGCCGACCCGACCGCCCAGCGCCCCAACGGGCGGATGGGGGACTACCGCCTCGGCTATGCCGCGCCGCCGTCCTCGGTGCGCCTGGCCGACGCCGTCGCGGCGTCGTGCGCGTTCCCGCCGTTCTTCGCGCCGCTGACGCTGCCGGGTGCCGACCTCGGGCTCACCGGCGGGCACCCCGACCACGAGACGCCCGAGCAGCGGGCGGCGATCCTCGAGCAGATCCGCCTCACCGACGGCGGGGTCTACGACAACCTCGGCCTCGAGCCCGTCTGGCGCAACCACGGCACGGTCCTG
>DASSPC010000276.1:0-6591 GCA_035699865.1 Oryzihumus sp.
AGCTGCTGATCGCCGACGAGCCCACCACGGCGCTCGACGTGACGGTCCAGGCCCAGATCCTGGACCTCATGCGCGACCTGCAGAAGGAGTTCGGCTCGGCGATCATCATGATCACCCACGACCTCGGCGTGGTCGCCGAGATCGCCGACGACGTCCTGGTGATGTACGGCGGCAAGGCCGTGGAGTACGGCAACGTCAAGGACGTCTTCTACGCCCCCGAGCACCCCTACACCTGGGGCCTGCTCACCTCCATGCCGCGCCTGGACCGCGCGCGCAAGACCCGTCTGGACCCGGTGCCGGGCAACCCGCCGTCGCTGATCAACGTGCCGAGCGGGTGCGCCTTCCACCCCCGTTGCGCGTTCCGTGACCAGGTGGCGGACGATGGCTGCCGGAAGATCGTGCCCGGGCTGGACGAGGCCCGTCCCGGTCACTCGGCCCGCTGCCTGATCCCGAGCGACAAGCGCGCTCAGCTGTTCGCCGACGACGTCAAGCCGCGGCTGTAAGGAGCCATACACGTGACCACCGAGCCCCTGGCCACGCCCACCGAGGCACCGGCCGAGCCGACACGTTCCCAGGGTGAGCCGCTGCTGCGGCTCACCGAAATGCAGAAGTACTTCCCGCAGTACAAGCGGGCCCTGATCCGCCGCCCGGACGCCCCGGTGCGCGCCGTCGACGGCATCTCCCTGGAGCTGCGGGCCGGCGAGACCGTCGGTCTGGTCGGCGAGTCCGGCTGCGGCAAGTCCACCGCCGGCCGCACCATGCTGCGCCTGCTGGACCCCACCGGCGGCAAGATCGAGTTCGAGGGCGAGGACATCACCTCGGTCACCGGCGACCACCTGCGCCGGCTGCGCCGTGAGATGCAGATGGTCTTCCAGGACCCCTACGGCTCGCTCAACCCGCGCCAGACGATCGGCTCGATCATCGCCGCGCCGTTCGACATCCAGGGCATCAAGCCCGACGGTGGCACCCGCAAGGCCGTCCAGGGCCTGATGGAGCGCGTCGGGCTGAACCCCGAGCACTACAACCGCTACCCGCACGAGTTCTCCGGCGGTCAGCGCCAGCGCATCGGCGTGGCCCGGGCCATCGCCCTCGAGCCCAAGCTGGTGGTCTGTGACGAGCCGGTGTCCGCGCTGGACGTGTCCATCCAGGCGCAGGTCATCAACCTGCTCGAGGACATCCAGAACGAGCAGGGCATGGCCTACGTCTTCGTCGCCCACGACCTGTCCGTGGTCCGGCACATCTCCGACCGTGTCGTGGTGATGTACCTCGGCAAGATCATGGAGGAGGCCGACCGCGACACGCTCTACGAGCACCCGCTGCACCCCTACACTCACGCCCTGATGTCGGCCGTGCCGGTGCCGGACCCCGAGCGTGAGGCGGGCCGCGACCGGATCCTGCTCAAGGGCGACCTGCCCAGCCCGCAGAACCCGCCGTCCGGCTGCGTGTTCCGCACGCGGTGCCCCAAGGCGCAGGAGAAGTGCGCCGTCGAGGTGCCCCTGCCGGTCGAGATCAAGCCCGGGCACCGCGTCGCCTGCCACTTCCCCGAGGAGCGGTCGGTCATCTAGTGCCCGCTGCCTCCCCCCGGCGCCGCCTGCTGTTCGTCCATGCCCATCCGGACGACGAGACCCTCACCACCGGTCTGACGATGGCGCACTACGTGGACGCAGGGCACGACGTCCACGTGCTCACCTGCACCCTGGGTGAGGAGGGGGAGGTCATCCCGGGGCAGCTGCGGCACCTGGCCGCGGACCGGGAGGACCGGCTCGGGCCGTGGCGCCGCGAGGAGCTGCGCCGGGCCATGGACCGCCTCGGCGTGACCCACAGCGTGCTGGGAGAGGACCCCGACTCCGGGGTCCTCTCCCGCTATCGCGACTCCGGTATGGCGGGCACGCCCAGTGCCGCGCACCCCGACGCCTTCGCGGGGGCCGACCTCGCGGACGCGGCGGGGCTGCTGGCCGAGCACCTCCGCGCGCTCGAACCCGACGTCGTGGTCACCTACGACGAGCACGGGGGCTACGGCCACCCGGACCACATCCAGACCCACCGGGTCACCCTGGCTGCGCTGGCCGGGCTGGGCGACCAGGCGCCGGAGGCGTTCTGCATCGTCACCCCGCAGGCGTGGGCGGTGCAGGACCGTGCCTGGCTGGCCGGCCACGTCGTCCCGGCCGACCCGCCGCTGCACGTGCCGGAGCCGGGGGAGGACTACCCGCCCTCGGTCGTGCCGGACGACGTGCCGACCCACGTCGTCGAGGCGCCGCAGCTGGTGCCGGTCCAAGCGGCGGCCCTGGCCGAGCACGCCACCCAGGTGCGCGTGTTCGACGGCTATTACGCCCTGTCCAACGACGTCGCCGCGCGGTTGTCCGGGCGTGAGGCGTTCGTCCGCGTCGACCCGCGCACCGGGCGGCCGCTGGCGGCGGCCGCTGCCACCCGGCATACCGGCCTGCTGGCGCAGGAGGAGCAGCGATGAGCGCCCAGGAGTCGCTGCCCGACGTCGGCCTGTTCCGGAGGGCCATGGGGCGCTTCGCCACCGGGGTGACCGTCGTGAGCACCCTGGCCGGCGGGCACGACCACGCCATGACCGCCAACGCCGTCACGTCCGTGTCGCTGGACCCGATGCTGCTGCTGGTCTGCGTCGAGCGCGACGCCCGGTTCCACGACGCGGTCATCGAGGCGGGCGTGTGGGGCGTCAGCGTCCTCGGCGCGGGCGCGAGGGCCACGGCCGACTGGCTGGCGACCCGGGGGCGCCCGTTGCACGGGCAGCTGGACCGCGTGGCCCACCACCGGGGTGAGCGCACCGGGGTGGCGCTGCTCGACGGGGCGCTGGCCTCGTTCGAGTGCCGGACCACCGACGTCCACCCCGGCGGCGACCACAGCATCGTGGTCGGCGAGGTCGTCTCCGTCGTGGCGCACGACCACGCAGGCGATGCCCTGCTGTACTACCGGGGACGCTACGAGACGCTGGCCTGACAGGACAGGGGGCACGGGTGAGGGAGCAGGAGGGGGCGGGCCGGGCGGCACTGCGGTCGGGCATCGCGCTGGGTGTCCTCGCGGCCGCCTACCTGGGGCTGGCCGTCTTCCTCGGCCGGCACGTGCCCGCCGGGACCACGGTCGACGGCGTGCCGGTGGGCGGGATGACGCCGTCACAGGCTGCGGTCACCCTCAAGCACGCCCTGGCGACCAAGGCCTCGATGCCGGTGCACCTGCAGGTCGACGACGAGGTCCACGACCTCGACCCCAGCGCCGCCGGCCTGTCGCTGGACGTCGACGCCACCCTGGCCCACCTCAGCGGCTTCAGCCTCGACCCGCGCGACATCTGGCAGCACCTCACCGGCACCAGCGCCGAGCCCCTGCGCATCCAGACCGACCGGGCCAAGCTCAAGGACGCCCTGACCGACCTGTCGCGCGGTGTCGACCAGCCGGTCAAGGAGGGCTCGATCTCCTTCGCCGGCGGCAAGGTCAGCACCGTGATGTCGGTGCAGGGCCGTGCCCTCAACGTCGACGAGACCGCCCGGGCCGTGCAGCAGGCCTGGCCGCGCCAGGCGGTCATCCGCGCCGTCGTCGACGTGGTCCAGCCCCGGCTCGGGCCGGACCAGCTCGCCGACGTCGTGCGCACCTTCGCCACCCCTGCCCTGTCCGCGCCGGTGACCGTCAGGGCCGGCGCCCGGACGGTCACGCTCACGCCGGCGCAGTTCTCGGCCGCGCTCGGGGTCCGGGCCGCGGACAACGGCCAGCTCAGCCCGGTCGTCGACGGCACCAAGGTCCTGGCGGCCCTGCGCGCGGCCGACCCGCAGGTCGAGCAGGCCCCCATCGACGCCTCGGTGGCTTTGCGGGCCGGTCGCCCGGTCGTGGTGCCCGCCGTGCCCGGCCGACGGGTCGACCCCGCGGTGCTGGGCCCGGCGTTCCTCCGGGCCCTGACCGCGCCGGTCCGCACCGCCGTGGTCGCCACGTCCAGCGCGGCGCCCAAGGTCAGCACCGAGGCCGTCAAGGCCCTCGGCATCACGAGCCGGATCTCCAACTTCACCACCCAGTTCCCGTTCAACCCCCCGCGGACCACCAACATCACGGTGGCTGCCCGCACCCTCGACGGGACCGTCGTGCGCAACGGTGAGACGTTCAGCCTCAACGGCCTGCTCGGCCAGCGCACCCCCGCCAAGGGCTACCAGCAGGCGCCGGTCATCAACGGGGGGCGGCTCGAGAAGGACTACGGCGGCGGCGTCAGCCAGGTGTCCACGACCCTGTTCAACGCCGTCTTCTTCAGCGGCGCCAAGATCCTCGAGCACACCCCGCACTCCTTCTACATCGCCCGCTACCCCGAGGGGCGCGAGGCGACGGTCTCCTGGCCCGACGTGGACAACAGGTGGCAGAACGACACCGGCCACGCCATCTACATCCAGGCGCAGGTCACGAGCAGCTCGGTCACCGTGTCCTTCTACGGCACCAAGGTCTGGGACATCGAGGCGGTCAAGGGCCCCCGGCGCAACGTGAAGCAGCCCCGGACCATCGTCGACGACAAGCCCGGCTGTGTGCCGCAGAGCCCCACTCCGGGCTTCGACGTCACGGTGACCCGGGTGTTCAAGCGGGCTGGGGTCACGGTCCGGACCACCCAGTTCAGCACCCACTACATCCCCGAGGACGACGTGCGCTGCACCCACCCCCAGGCGGGGTGACCTCCGGGCTTCAGCGGTCGAGGTAGGAGTAGCCGTGGTGCGGCGAGAAGCCGAGCGCGGAGTACAACCGCGTGGCCGGCTCGTTGGCGTGCAGGGTCTGCAGGTAGACCGACCGGGTGCCGCGGGCTGCGGCCTGCGCCGCCAGCGCGCCGGTGAGGGCACGCGCCAGCCCGCGGCCGCGGTGCTCCGGGTCCACCCACACGCCGTACAGGCCGGCCCAGCCTCCGGCCACGAGACCCAGACGGGCCACGGCCACCACCCCGCCCCCCGTCGAGGCGGAGGCGAAGAGCTGCCCCGGTGAGCCGGTGAGCACGGCCTCCGTCGCGCCGGGGACCACCTCGCGCTGACGGGCATAGGCGTCCAGCCAGTGCGGCGTCAGCTCCTCGGTGACCTCGACATCACCCGTCCCGGCACTCGCGTCCGCCACGACCTGCGCCGCCGCGGTCATCACCACCGAGCGGTTGGTCTCGTGGTAGCCGCGGTCCAGCAGGAGGGCCCCCAGCCGGTCCTCGGCCACGGCGAAGCCGACCGGCCCGGCGACCAGGAACCGGGGCGGGAGCCCGCGCGCGGCGTACCAGGCTTCGGCCTGGGCGACCGCCTCCGGCAGCGGCAGGCCGGGGTCGCCGAGGGGGAGCACCGAGTTGGCCCGCCCGGTGAAGCCGCCGGCGGCGCGTAGGACCCAGTCGCCCAGCGCTGCCCGCTCCACCGGGCTCCAGCCCTCGACCATGACCCGCTGCAGGTCCTCCACCGACAGCGCCAGGTGGGGTGCGCCGCGGCGGGACGGCCTCGGCGGCACGACCTTGGCGGCGACCACGCGGGAGCGCTCGATGGTCACCGGCCCGTGACGGGTGTCCACCACCAGGGAACCCGCGTCGACGGACACCAGCGTGCCCACGGCGTCGGTCAGCGACGGGCCGCCGGCGGGGTCGGCGAGCCGGGAGCGCACCACCACGCGGGCGCCGACGGGCAGCGCCTCGACGGGGTCGGGAGCGGTCATCGGCGGGAGCTTTCGTGTTGCAGCATGGACCCGCGTACTGCGGGAGGTGAGGACTCGGCATACTAGGCCGCGTAGCCAGCCACGTGCGCAGGAGGACCGACCCACCATGACCTACGTCATCGCCCAGCCTTGTGTGGATCTCAAGGACAAGGCCTGCATCGAAGAGTGCCCGGTCGACTGCATCTACGAAGGCGAGCGCTCGCTCTACATCCACCCGGACGAGTGCGTCGACTGCGGCGCCTGCGAGCCGGTCTGCCCGGTGGAGGCCATCTACTACGAGGACGACGTGCCGGAGCAGTGGAAGGACTACTACAAGGCCAACGTCGAGTTCTTCGACGACCTGGGCAGCCCCGGTGGTGCGGCCAAGCTCGGCGTGATCCCCAAGGACCACCCGCTGATCGCCGCCCTGCCGCCGCAGGAGCACGACGAGTGACGCTGCCAGATGCAGCTGCCTGACTTCCCCTGGGACTCGCTCGCTCCGTTCAAGGAGCGGGCGAGCTCCCATGTCGGGGGCCTGGTCGACCTGTCCGTCGGCACCCCCGTTGACCCCACCCCAGAGGTGGTCCGGCGCGCGCTGTGCGAGGCGGCCGACGCCCCTGGCTACCCCCAGACGTGGGGCACCGCACCGCTGCGCGAGGCCGTCGCCGGGTGGTTCGCGCGGCGCCGCGGCGTGCCGGACCTCGCCCCCGACGGCGTGCTGCCGACCGTGGGCAGCAAGGAGCTCGTCGCGTGGCTGCCGACCCTCCTGGGCCTGGGTGCCGGCGACGTGGTCGCCTTCCCGGAGGTGGCCTACCCGACGTATGACGTGGGCGCGCGGATCGCGGGCGCCTCGCCGCTGCCGATGCGCAGCCTGACCGGCCTGGGGCCGCTGACCACCGCCGGGACCCCCAAGCTGCTGTGGGTCAACAGCCCGAGCAACCCCACCGG
>DASSPC010000277.1:0-6581 GCA_035699865.1 Oryzihumus sp.
CCGGGAAGCCGGACCAGCACGTCGGGGCGAATTCCCTTGTCGTGGCTGCTGATCGCGCTGACCTGCTCATCGAAGTCACACCGGGCCAGCATGCCGGCGTGCTCGAGGACCCGGCGCAGCTGCACCTCGCCCCAGGAGCCCCGGATGGTGGAGGCGTTGAGGGACCCGGCCAGCGATGCCGTCTGGGAGCGCAGCGCCTCGGTGGTGGTCGTGACGCTCGCGAGCTGCTGGCCCAGGGCGCTGAACTGCTCGACCCGGTCGCGCTCGAGGGTGGAGACCTGGCGCTCCACCCGGCCGAGGGCGTCACGCAGCGGCGCGAGGATCGTTGCGGTCTGGGCGTCGTCGCTCACCGCGGCCTCGAGGTCGACGATGCGCTCACGCAGCAGGTCGCGCTCGGTGCTCAGCGCGGCCGAGCGCCCCGCGAAGACCAGGCGGCAGACGAGCACCGCACCCACGGCTCCCAGCAGGAGCCCTCCCAGCAACGCCAACGCGATTCCCATGCGCCAGACCATGACAGAGGGCACCGACAGGGTGGCGCACCGCCACGGACACCACTGCCGGGAGGTGTCAGGAGCCCGCCCGGAAGCCAAGGGGTTGCCTCCACCTGGTCAAGGGATCGTCAGGGTTTGCGGTGAGGCAGGCCAAAAAGAGCCGGGGACGCCGGTTTGGGATGGCGGAGGGGGTGACGTGCGGCACACGATCACGCCGCGGCCCATCCCGGGCCACCCTTCCTGGAGGTCTCATGAAGCGCTTCACCCTGTCCGTCGCGGTCGGATCGGCCGCCGCGGCCCTGCTGGTCGGCACGACCACCAGCGCCATGGCCCAGCCGTCCCCGGCCGGGTCTGCCCGAGGCACCGAGCACATCTGTGCCTCACCGGCAAAGGGATACGCCAGCTGCAACGCGATCGTCGTCACCGACGCCTCGGGCAAGCCCGTCGCGAACGCGACCCCGAGCGGCCTCGGCCCGAGCGACATCCGCTCGGCCTATGGCCTGACCAGCGCCTCCAGCGGTGGCCGCACCGTCGCCATCGTCGACGCCTACAACGACCCGACCGCCGAGTCCGACCTCGGCGTCTACCGCTCGCAGTACGGCCTGCCGGCCTGCACCACGGCCAACGGCTGCTTCCGCAAGGTGAGCCAGACCGGCAGCACCACGAGCCTGCCCAAGACCGACGCCGGCTGGGCGACCGAGATCAGCCTGGACCTCGACATGGTCTCGGCCGCCTGCCCCGACTGCAAGATCCTGCTCGTCGAGGCCAACTCGTCGTCCTTCTCCAACCTGGGGGCGGCCGTGAACTACGCCGCCACGCAGGGTGTCGCGGCCATCAGCAACAGCTACGGCGGCTCGGACAGCTCGCAGCTGTCGGCCTACGACCACCCCGGCATCGCCATCACCGCCTCCACCGGTGACAACGGCTACGGCGTGGAGTCCCCGGCCTCCTTCGACACCGTCGTCGCCGTCGGCGGCACGAGCCTGACCAAGGCCTCGAACAGCCGTGGCTGGAGCGAGAGCGCGTGGAGCGGCGCCGGCAGCGGCTGCTCGACGCTCAACGCCAAGCCCTCCTGGCAGACCTCGGCCACCCAGTGCTCCGGCAAGGCCAACGCGGACGTCTCCGCGGTCGCCGACCCCAACACCGGTGTCGCGGTCTACGACTCCACCCTCTACCAGGGCCGCAGCGGCTGGCAGGTCTACGGCGGCACCAGCGCCTCGTCGCCGATCATCGGCAGCGTCTACGCCCTGTCCGGCAACACCTCCGGCTACCCGGCGTCCTACACCTGGGCGCACAGCTCGGGCCTGAACGACGTCACCTCCGGCTCCAACGGCACCTGCACGACCACCGTGTGGTGCCACGCCGGCAGCGGCTGGGACGGCCCCACCGGCCTCGGCACGCCGAACGGCACCAGCGCGTTCTGACCCGAACGCACGCCCCGTGACGCGACGGGAGGGCCCGGTCCAGGTGACCGGGCCCTCCTGCTGCGTTCACGGCATACCGGCCCTGGCGGCTAGACTCCTGAACCCGTGGCTCTCACTATCGGCATCGTCGGACTTCCCAACGTCGGCAAGTCCACCCTCTTCAACGCCCTGACCAAGAACAACGTGCTCGCGGCGAACTATCCGTTCGCGACGATCGAGCCGAATGTCGGGGTGGTGCCGCTGCCGGACCCGCGCCTGGGCACGCTCGCCGAGATCTTCTCCTCCGAGCGGATCCTGCCGGCCACCGTCTCCTTCGTCGACATCGCCGGCATCGTGCGCGGCGCCTCCGAGGGGGAGGGGCTGGGCAACAAGTTCCTGGCCAACATCCGCGAGGCCGACGCGATCTGCCAGGTGGTCCGCGCCTTCCACGACGACGACGTGCACCACGTCGAGGGCAAGGTCTCGCCCAAGGACGACATCGAGACGATCCACACCGAGCTGATCCTCGCCGACCTGCAGACCCTCGAGAAGGCCGTGCCGCGCCTCGAGAAGGAGGTCAAGGGCAAGAAGACCGACAAGGCCGTCCTCGACACCGCGCTCGCCGCCCAGAAGGTGCTGGAGGAGGGGCACACCCTGTATGCCGCAGGCGCGGCTTCCGGGGTCGACCCCGAGCACGTGCGTGAGCTCGGCCTGCTCACCACCAAGCCGTTCCTCTACGTCTTCAACATCGACGAGGGGCAGCTGACCGACGAGACGCTGCAGGCAGACCTGTCCGCCCTGGTCGCGCCCGCCGACGCGATCTTCCTCAACGCCAAGCTGGAGTCCGAGCTCGCCGAGCTCGACGAGGAGGAGGCCCGCGAGCTGCTGGAGTCCGTGGGCGTGTCCGAGCCGGGCCTGAACCAGCTGGCGCACAAGGGCTTCCACACCCTGGGGCTGCAGACCTACCTCACGGCCGGGCCGAAGGAGGCCCGCGCCTGGACGATCCACAAGGGCTGGACCGCGCCGCAGGCCGCCGGTGTCATCCACACCGACTTCCAGCGGGGGTTCATCAAGGCCGAGATCGTCTCCTTCGACGACCTGGTCGAGGCCGGCTCGATGAACGAGGCCAAGGCCCGCGGCAAGGTCCGCATGGAGGGCAAGGAGTACGTCATGGCCGACGGCGATGTGGTGGAGTTCCGCTTCAACGTCTGAGGCAACGGCCTCTGCTCAGGTCACAGGCTTGCGCCCTCCTCGTGGGGCACTGACGGGGCACATGCCGTCCGGGCGGTGTCCACCGCTCGGCCGGTCCGGTCCTCCGAATCCGGCATGAGGTGGCCGTAGGTGGACAGCACGAGGCCCGCGTTGTGGTGCCCCAGGCGCTCCGCAACCGCCACCACCGACTCGCCCTGCGCGAGCAGCACGGACGCGTGGGGGTGGCCCAGGTCGTGCGAGGTGATCTGCCGCGGCAGCCCGGCCTTGGTGACTGCTGCGGCGAAGATCCGGGTGCCGTCGTAGGGGTGCCGGTAGGGCGTGCCGAACCGGTGGTGAACAGGGTCCCGTCCTCATCGGGTGGGAACGCGGCGATGTGCACCGACAAGGTCTCCGCCACGACGCGGGGGAGCGGCACGTTCCAGGTCGAGCGACAGGTCTTGGGTGCGCCGCGCCACCTTTGACCCGGAGCGAGCTGCCACGCTCGATCGAGGCGGGTCGGGTCGGCGAGCTCGGCAAGCCGGCCGAGGTCCTCGCCCGCTACGGCGCGTACGCCGCATGGCAGCGTGGGCTACCGGACGCCGAACGTCCGCAATCCTGTGTACGTTGCCGGCATGTCCGACTTCACGATCAAGGCGCTCACGCCGGAGACGTTCGACGACTTCGCCGCCCTCGTCGAGCGGAACAAGGGCATGTTCGCCAGCTGCTGGTGCACGAAGTTCCATCCCGACTGCGCGGAGAAGGGCCAGAGCGCCGAGGGGAACCGGGCGCTCAAGCAACGTCTGGTGGCCGATGGGATCGCGCACGCGGCGCTGGTCTACGACGGCGACCGGGCCGTCGCCTGGGCGGAGTACGGATCACCCGAGGAGCTGCCCAGCATCCAACACCGCACGGAGTACGTGGCCACTGCCGAGCGACTGCCCGACTACCGGGTCACCTGCATCCTGGTCGAGCGCGGCCTTCGCGGTCAGGGCCTGGCGGCGATCGCCCTGCGCGGAGCCGTCGAGCTGATCGCGCAGGCCGGGGGCGGTCTGGTCGAGGGCTACCCGCACGACACCGGCGGGGTCCGGAAGAAGAACTCGTCGTTTCTCTACAACGGCACCCGCACGATGTACGAGCGCGAGGGCTTCACCTACGACCGGCCCAAGGGCCAGGGCAACTGCGTGATGGTGCGCGAGGTGGCCCCGAGCACGCGCGACTGAACCGGTCCAGCGCTCCACGCGGAGACGTTGGCCAGCCGGCACCGCGCCGTCTCTACGAGTCGCTCGGCTTCTCCACGATGGCGCGCACGTGGCCACTTCGGCCGGTCCGGAGACGGCCCCAGCGTTCAGGGGTAGAGCTTCTTTCCCTCAGCCAGCATCGCCACATACTTCTCGATTCGGCGCGCCCTGGTCTCGGGCTTCTTGCCGTCTTGGATGCGATAGAGAATCGCAAAGCGATTTTGCCGGTCGAGGGTCTCGAAGAACTCTGCCGCAGCCGGATTGGCCGCCAGAGCCGCCA
This sequence comes from Oryzihumus sp., assembly GCA_035699865.1. Taxonomy (GTDB): domain Bacteria; phylum Actinomycetota; class Actinomycetes; order Actinomycetales; family Dermatophilaceae; genus Oryzihumus. The sequence goes on from DASSPC010000277.1 coordinate 4,604, forward strand.
CCAGGTCGTCCGGCACCGAGGATGTCCGTGCACCGTCGTAGGCGGCCTGCCAGCGCCCGTCCGTCTTGGCACGCTCGACTTCGGCCAGCCCCGCAGGCCGCATCCGGCCCTGCTCGATCAGGGCTACTGCCTTGTCCCGGTTGATCTTGGACCACTTGCTGTTCGGCTTGCGCGGGGTGAATCGCTGCAGCCAATGCTGGTCGTCGAACGTGCCCTTCTGCCCGTCGATCCAGCCGTAGCACAGCGCCACATCGAGGGCCTGGGCGTAGTCCAAGGCCACGACGCCAGCGCTCTTCCTCAGCAGCTTGAGCCAGATACCTGCCGAGGTCGCGTGTTGATCGCTCAGCCAGGTCTCGAATGCCTCAGCAGATTCAAACGAGACGATCTCCAAATCCCCGGCCATCCCTCGTCACCCCTCGAGTCGGCAGCCTCGCTCAGAGTATCCGCGACGCAACGTCACCGTGTAGCCAAGCCGAGGGCGGCAGTGTCACCCATCAAGTGAAACCGGCGTGTCATTATCCATCAAGCGGAGTAGGACACAGGGGCATCCATGCATCGGAGCGGGGTTTCTTCCCTGGCTTGAAGCCGCGGCTTCGTCGCGGCGGCGCAGGTCCCCGCGGGACCCCACGCTGCGGGCGCGATTCGCGCCGTCCTCGCGCACCCCACCGCACCCCGCGCACGACGAAGAACCGGCTCGCGAGAACCATTCTCACGAACCGGGCCTGCCGGATTCGCCTCGGCGAACCAGTTCGCCGCTCAGTGGCCGCCGCCCGAGTCTCCGCTGGAGATCACCCGCCCGCCTTCGCCGTTGCTGTTCGGGATCCAGTTCCCAGGAGGCGGAGTCATCGATGGCGGACTGTCAGCCACCAGTTTGTCCAGCAGGGCCAGCGCCACTCTTCCTGGCGCCAGAATCCGGCTGATCAGGCGTCTCCCCATCATCTGAGTGTGCCCCCCGGGCAGCCCAGGTGTGGAGCTTTCGCCAAAGCAGGATCAGCGAGGAGCTTGGGTCGAACCGCGCCTTCCCTCGCCCTGAGCGGCGTCGTCGCTTCCGTGAGGCCGCGGCCCTGGGTGGGCGCATGAGGAGGGGCCGGTCCTCGTGTGGCCGGCCCCTCTTCATGCTGACGTCTCAGCCGATGTGGATCCACTTGGCCGTGGACGGAACGCCTGCGCTGTTGACCACGAGGAGCATGTACCAGCCGCTCAGCGCGACCGTGCTCGACGGTGCCACGGCCGACAGCCCGCCGGTGGTGGGCGTGGTGCTCAGGGCGATGATCCGCTCACTGAAGTCTGTCGTGTGGGTGGCCGCGCCGGGCTCCATGAGCACTGCGTGACTACCGGTGGTCGGCGTGCTGATCGTGAACGTCGCTCCGTGGTTGGCCTGGGTGGGCGCCGCGGTGATGGTGGGTCGGGCTCCTGCACTGAGGTAGCCGGGCGAGTAGATCTCCATGGTGTTGAGGCCGCCTCCATTCCCGGTGTCACCAGAGGAGAGCACCCGGCCGTCGGGAAGCAGCACCGCCGCGGAGTGGTACGCGCGCCGCTTGGCCTGCGCCGCCAGGGTGGTCCAGGTGTTGGTGCCGAAGCTGTAGGACAGCGACGTGTAGATCGGCCCGTTGTAGTTGCCGGAGGAGTTACCCGCGTCAGCCATCAGGGTGCCGTCAGGCAGCAGGACCGGGCTCATGTGGGTGCGGGCCTGCGGCATCGAGGCAACGTTGGTCCACCCAGCCGTCGGGTTGGCCGCATCGAAGGTCTCGGCCGCGGCTGTCGCACCCGTGGACAGCTTGCCGCCCAGGAGCATGACCTTCGTGGAGCCCGAGGCGGAACCGGGCACGAGCACCGCGGCCTCACCGCTGCCGTGGTTGGTGTTCGGGCGCGAGTAGTTCGTCCAGGTCCAGGTGCTCGTGTCCAGGATCGAGGTCGAGCGCGAGGTGACCTCGAGGACCTTCCCGTTCGGCAGCACCCACTGGTGGGGGTACAGACC
>DASSPC010000278.1:0-11507 GCA_035699865.1 Oryzihumus sp.
CTCGGCCGAGGCGGCCTGGGCGATGGACCGCATCATGAGCGGTGAGGCCACGCCCGCCCAGGTGGCCGGCTTCCTCGTGGCGCTGCGCGCCAAGGGTGAGACCGTCGAGGAGATGCGCGGCCTGGCGGACATGATGCTGCAGCACGCCAACCGCATCGAGGTCGCCGGGCCGAGCCTGGACATCGTCGGCACCGGCGGCGACCGGGCACACACGGTCAACATCTCGACGATGGCCTCGATCGTGTGCGCCGCCGCGGGCATCAGGGTGGTCAAGCACGGCAACCGGGCGGCGTCCTCCAGCTCCGGCTCCGCCGACGTGCTCGAGGCGCTCGGGGTCAACCTCACGATCCCTCCGGAGCGCGTGGTCGAGGTCGCCGAGCGGGCCGGCATCACGTTCTGCTTCGCGCAGACCTTCCACCCCTCGTTCCGCCACACGGCGGCGCCCCGTCGCGACCTGGGCATCGGGACGGCCTTCAACGTCCTCGGCCCGCTGACCAACCCGGCCCAGCCGACCTACGCGGCCGTGGGGGTCGCCGACGCGCGCATGGCGCCGCTGATGGCCGGGGTCTTCGCCGGCCGGGGCAAGGACGCCGCGGTCTTCCGGGGCGATGACAGCCTCGACGAGCTGACCGTCTCCACCACGTCCTCGGTGTGGTGGGTCCGCGGTGGCGTCGTGCGCGAGCACACGCTCGACCCGCGCGAGCTCGGCCTCGAGCTGCACCCGCTGGAGTCCCTGCGCGGCGGGGACGCGGTCCACAACGCCGGGGTCGTGCGTGACGTGTTCGGAGGCCAGCGGGGGCCGGTGCGAGACGCGGTCGTGCTCAACGCCGGTATCGCGCTCGCCCTCACCGAGCGGGACCCCCAGGGGGGTCCCGGCGGGGGCACCGACGTGGGTACCGGTCGTGGCGGCGTCATGGACCACGCTGGGTTCACCGCGCAGGTCCGGGCGGGGATGGACCGGGCCGAGCGGGCGATCGACGCGGGTGCGGCTGCCGAGGTCGTCGCGCGCTGGGTCGCGGCCACCCGCGACTGACCGCCATGGCTGACCGCGGTGTGGTCCACGCGCCCCGACGTCGTACCTGACGCGGTGCCTGACCTGCACGACTGAGCGTCGCGACCCACCCGGCGCCCGCTGTCAGGGCGCCGCGTGCCTGGGTCAGGCGTCGTCGAGGCCGAGGCTGAACGCTGCCTCGAGGTCGTGCCGGGAGTAGGTGCGGAACGCGATGTGCGTCTGGGTGCCGAGCACGCCCTGGACCTTGTTGAGCCGGTCGGCGATCACGTCGGCGAACTGCTCGTGCTGCTGCACGCGCACCATGGCGATGAGGTCGACGTCCCCGGTGACGGAGTAGACCTCGCTCACGCCGTCGATCTCGGCGATGGCGGCGGCGACCTCGGGGATCCGGTCGACCTCGGCGTTGATCAGCACGATGGCGGAAATCACGGTGACACCCTAGCCCGCGGCGGACATGACCGCGGCCGGCGGCTGGTGCCGCAGCCCCGGACCGCCGGGCTCGTCGAAGGGCACCACGTCGCGCGCGGCCGCGGCCAGGGGCTCGAGCCGGGCCCGGGCGGCACCGGCGCCGTGGGTCGGGCAGGTCCACTCGCCCTCGATGCTGACGATGCGCACCCCGGGGGACTCCAGCCAGCGCAGGACCTTCTCGGTCTCCTCGGGGTAGGCGGCGGGCGCCGGGCCCGGCCCGGGGGAGACGACCTCGGCACTGGCCCTGAGCGCCTCGATGTAGGGCATCGGGTCGGCGCCGCGCGGGCTCACGCTCGTGCCGGCGAGCCGGCCGTGGCGGACGCAGATGACCTCCCAGCCGCCGGCCTCGGCGCGGCGTGCGGCGACGACCTCGGCGCTGCGGGCCAGCGGCGCGATGCGCTGGGCCCGGGCGGCAGCCCGGACCAGGTGCAGCATCCGGTCGCGCACCTCACCCGCGTCCTCGAACCGCTCCTGGCTGGCCAGGACGTCCATGCGGCGGTGCAGGGCGGCCACGACCTCGCGCGCGTCGCCGCCGATCGCGCTGGCGACCCGCTCGACGACCCGGGCGTAGGACTCGACGTCCTGGGCGCCGGTGCACGGGGCACCGCAGCGGCCCATCTCGGAGAGCGCGCAGCCCGAGGAGGTGCCCCGCAGGCTGAGCCGCTTGGTGCACTGGCGCAACGGCACCACCTCGTGGACCGCGGCGATCGCCGCCTCGGCGGCGTGGCGCGAGGAGAAGGGCCCGACGTAGCGGGCCCCGTCGTCGCGCACCTCGCGCACGATGCTCAACCGGGGGAACGGCTCCACGGTCAGCTTGACCCACGGTGCGCGCTCGGGGTGGCGGGAGCGGCGGTTGTAGCGCGGCTTGTGCTCGGCGATGAGCCGCAGCTCGCGCACCTCGGCCTCCAGCGGCGTCTGGCACACGACCGGGGTGACGCTCTCGGCGATGCCGACCATCTCGGCCATCCGGGTGCGCTGCTCGGAGGCGGTGAAGTAGGTGCGCACCCGGGTGCGGATGTCGCGGGACGTGCCGACGTAGAGCACCCGCCCCTTGCCGTCCTTGAACAGGTAGACCCCCGGGGAGTGCGGCAGACCCTCGGCGAGGTGCCGCTTGCGCCGTTGCGCCGCGGACACCCGCGAGGAGAAGCTGCCCAGCTCCTCCAGGGTCAGCACCCCGAGGTTTCCGACCCGGGCGAGCAGGCCGTGCAGCACGTCGACCGTGGCCCGGGCGTCGTGCAGCGCCCGGTGGTCGGGCGTGGTGGCCGCACCGAACAGCCGCGCCAGGGTGCCGAGCTTGCGGTCGCGTGCCTCGTCCTTGGTGACCAGCTGCCGCGCCAGGTGGGCGGTGTCGACGACCCGGAAGCCTGGCCACTCGTGCCCGGTCAGCGCCGCCGCGGCCTTGAGGAACGACACGTCGAACGGGGCGTTGTGGGCCACGAGCACGCTGCCGCGGGCGAACTCGAGGAACGCCGGGACGGCCGTGTCGATGCGCGGGGAGTCGGCGACCATGCGGTCGGTGATGCCGGTGAGCAGGGAGATGAACGCCGGGATCGGCTCCCCGGGGTTGACCAGCGTCTGGAACTCCCCGAGCACCTCTCCGCCGCGGACCTTGACCGCGCCGATCTCGGTGATGTGCGCCCCGGCGGGGCTGCCGCCGGTGGTCTCGAGGTCGACCACGACGAACGTCACCCCCGCCAGGGGGGTGCCGAGCTCGTCGAGTGTGCCCTGGACGCCCTGCATGGCAAGGACCGTATGCCGTGCCGCCGACAGGCCCTCGCGCGCCACGCGGTGACGCGGGTCCGGCCACAGGCCGGCGCGGCCCCGACGACGTGCCCGCCCGGCCCTGCTGCGCCGGTCGTGGACCGTAGCGGCCAGGGCCTGTCAGACCGGGCTCCTAGCGTGCTGGGCACGGGCAGGTCCGACCCTCGGGCTCGCCGACGAGTGCAGGGAGGAGGCCAGCGATGATCGTCGACTGTGACACCTGTCCCGTCCGGGGCAGCCAGTGCGCCGACTGCGTCGTGACGGCCCTCACGGCCCCGTTGTCCGCCGAGATGCCGCTGGACCGGCAGGAGCAGCGAGCGGTCTCCGCGCTCGTCGCCGCGGGTCTGGTCCGCCCCGACCGCGTGGCCGGGCTGCGGGCCCGGCGCGAGCCGTGGACGGGGGCACGGGCGGCGGTCTGAGCGCGCCACAACCGCGCCGCCTAGAGTGACGCCCGTGACCCGGGCACCCCGCTGGATGACAGCGACGTACCTGACGCTGGCGGTCCTCCTCCTGGCGGCCGTCAGCGCCGTCGGTGCGTTCGCGACCGGGCTCGTGCAGCTGCCCGGCACGACCACGCGCCCTGCGGTGACGCGGTCCTCGACCGCCAACGCCGCGGCGCCGCCGTCGGTGGACGCCGACGCGGCCCGGGTGCAGGCGTTGCGCGGCCTGCTGGACCAGCGGGCCGCCGCGGTCTCCACCCGCAGCAAGGCGCGCTGGATGGCCACGGTCGACGACCCGCGCTCGGTCTTCGGCAAGCGGCAGTCCCAGGTCTTCGACAACCTCATGCGGTTGCCGCTGTCGCGGTTCCGGTTCGCCGACCCCGGCAACCAGCCGGCGCTGGCCCCCACCGGTGGGGCCCGGCTCGGCTCAGGGGCCTGGGTGGCCAAGGTCCAGGGGGAGTGGGCGCTCGCCGGCTACGACCGCGGGTCGCGCACCTACGACGTCTTCCTGACCGTCGTGCACCGGGCCGGCCGCTGGCGGCTGGCCGACGACCGTGACGGCGGCACCCAGCTGCAGGTGTGGGACCTGCCCGGGATGCGGGTGCTGCGGGGCACCTCCTCGATCGTCATCGGCAACGCCCCGTCCGCCCGCATGGACGCCTACCGGACGCAGGCCGACGGGGGAGTGGCCCGGGTCACCGACTTCTGGGGCACGGGATGGGCCCGCCGGGTCGTCCTGGTGACGCCGTCGACCCCGGGCGAGTTCGCGGCGCTGCTCAACCGTGACCGCACCGGGCTGGACCAGGTGGCGGCGGTGACCGAGGGCCCGATCACCCGGGGAGAGCCCGCGCATGCGGACCGCGTGGTGGTCAACCCCGCGGCGTGGAGCCGACTGGCCGCCCTGGGACGCCGGGTGGTGATCACCCACGAGCTGACCCACGTGGCCATCCGGTCGACCACCACCGGTCAGGTCCCGATCTGGCTGTCCGAGGGGACGGCCGACTACGTCGGCTACTCGGGCCTCGGCCTGCCGCGTCAGCGGGTCGCGTCCGAGCTGCTCACGAGGGTCCGCCAGGGCAAGGGCCCGACCCGCCTGCCGACGGCGGCCGACTTCGACCCGACGCGCAGCACCATCGCGCCGAGCTACTCGGCGGCCTGGTTGGCGTGCTCGCGCATCGCCGACACCTGGGGGCAGGCCCGCCTGGTCGCGTTCTACCGCGCCGTGGCCCGTGCCACCGCCGGTGGCCAGGACCCTGACGCCGCGGCCTCGTCCGCCTTCCGCACCGTGCTCGGCACGACCCAGCAGCGCTTCACCCGGGACTGGCAGACCTACCTGCGGCAGCTGGCCCGGACGTGACAGGCCCGAAGGCGACCGGCCCCGACCCGACCGGCCCGAAGGTGACCGGCCCCGACCCGACCGGCTCGGACGTGACTGACCGGAGCCGTCGCGGGCTCGCCGTGGGGACCCTCGCCGGCGCGATGCTGCTCGCGGTCGGCGTCGCGGTCCTGACCCCCTGGCACCCCCTCGGGGTGGACGTGACCGTGCACCCCGAGGTCCGCCGGGGCTTCACCGCGGCCGAGGTTCAGCGCGCCGCAGCCTTCCGCGACGCCCTCGGCGCGTGGCCCTACGTCGCGCTGGTGCTCGCCCTCGCGGTGCCCTGGGTGGTGTTCGCCGTGCTCGGCCGCCGGCGTCGCGGGGACACGCCCTCGACCGCCACCACTACCCCACCCCCACCCGCCGCCGGCCGCCCGGGACAGGAGCGAGTGGTCGCCCCGCGACGGGCCTGGCCGGTGGTCGTGGCCACCGTCGTCGGGGTGCTGGCGCTGCAGTGGCTGGTGGCCCTGCCCTCGGGAATCCACTCCGAGCAGGTGCTGCGCGACTACCACCTGTCGACGCAGACCTGGGCCGGGTGGCTGCGTGACGAGGCGGTCGGCTGGACGATGAACGCCGCGCTGACGGCCCTCGGCCTGCTCGTGGTCTGGTGGGTCGTGCGCCGCGCGCCGCGACGCTGGCCGTGGGTGCTCGCCGCCGGAGCCGCCGTGGTGACCGTGCTGGGGTCGGTGTTGTACCCGCTCGTGGTCGAGCCGGCATACAACCGCTTCACCCCGCTGCCCGACAGCGCGCTGACCCGCTCGATCTCCGCTCTCGCCACGCGCGACGGCATCGCGCACGTGCGTGTGGTCGTCTCCGACGCCAGCGCCCGGACCACCGGCGAGAACGCCCACGTCTCCGGCCTCGGCTCGACCCGCTGGGTCGTCCTGGACGACACCACGCTGGCCCGGGCCAGGCAGGACCCCGCCGCGGTGCTGGCGGTCGTCGCCCACGAGTTCGGCCACGTCGCGGCGCAGGACGTGCTCGTCGGCACCGCGCTCGGCGCGCTCGGCGCAGCCACCGGCGTGCTGGCGCTGGGATGGCTGCTGACCGGCGCCCGCGGCAGGCGCTGGCTGGACCCACGTGCCACCGGGCGGCGGTCCGTGGCCCGGGGCACCGCCCTCCTGCTCGCGGTCGTGGCGACCGCGCCGTGGCTCGGGGCGCCGGTGACCAACCTGGTCAGCCGTCACCTCGAGGCCCGCGCCGACGTGCACTCCCTCGACCTGACCCGCGACGTGCCGGCGTTCGAGCGGATGCAGCACGACCTGGCCGTGACCAACCTCAGCCGGCTCGAGCCGACCTGGTGGCAGACGGCGCTGTTCGCCACCCACCCCGACCCCGCGTGGCGCATCGCCCAGGCCCGGGCATGGGAGCGGCTGCACCACCAGGGTGCGGGGCCATGACCTCCCCCGCCGACGACGCCGCCACCGACGACGACGCCACCGCCGACGACGTCGACGTCGTCCACCGCCGGGCCGTGCGCGTGGTGCTGCTCGACGAGCGCGACCACGTCCTGATGATCCACGGCTGCGACCCGCGCAACCCCCGCGAGACCTACTGGTACTCCCTCGGTGGCGGCGTCGAGGAGGGGGAGGAGGTGCGTGAGGCAGCCGTCCGCGAGGTGTGGGAGGAGACCGGACTGCGCCTGGCCCCGGAGGACCTGGTCGGCCCGCTGCGGGAGGACTTCGTCGTCTTCCCCTTCGACGGCAAGCAGATCCACCAGCAGCAGGTGTTCTTCGGCGCGCGGACCACGCGCTTCCACGCCGCCCCGGCGGCGTTCGAGGAGCTCGAGGAGCGCTCGACGGTCGCCATCGACTGGCTGCCGGGGCGTGCGCTGGGTCAGGTCGCCGAGACGGTCTTCCCCGAGTTCCTCGCCGAGCTGGTCGAGGACCTCGTGGCCAGGGAGGCCGCCGCCAGCGCCCCCACCAGCCAGAACTGGTTGTAGAACGCCTGCTTGTTGACGAGGTTGGCGACCAGCAGCATGAGGGCCAGCCAGCGCAGCAGCTCGGGCAGGTCGGGCTGGCGCCGCCACACGGTCCACATCACCGCGGCGAGCGTGCCGAACACCACCAGGCCGGTCAGGGCGAACGGCAGGGTGACCCCGAACTCGTTGAGCGCCAGCAGGTAGAGGGTGTTGGCGAACTTGATCGGGTGGAACGTCACCAGCAGCGAGATGGTGTCGTGGACGAAGTCCGACGGCCCGGCGAGGAACCACGGGGCGATGAGGACCCCGGTCAGCGCGCCGGTGGCCACGCTGCGCTTCCAGCCGAAGGGTCGCCACACGAGCAGGATCGGCAGCAGCAGGGCCAGGTGCTGCTTGCTCGCGCAGGCCAGCGCCAGCGGCACCACGGCCCACCACGCGTGGCCCCGGCGCACCAGCACGGCCCACCAGAGGATCCCGGCCAGCAGCAGCGGCTCGGTCCACGCCTGGTCGACCTGGGTCAGCGTGCCGGGGGCGAGCAGCAGCAGCGCCACCAGCGGACCGGCCGCCCACAGCGCCCGCCGGCCGGCGAGGGCGCCGCGACCCAGCGCGAGCATCCCTGCCGCCGCCACGAGGGTCCAGAACACCAGCGCCCAGCGCACGTCGCCGGCAACCCACCGGCCGGGAGCCAGCAGCACCGCGGTCCACGGCAGGTAGGTGAACGCGTCCTTGATGCCCGGCGACCCGGTCCAGGTCATGGCGTACATGTTCTGCCCGTGCGCCAGGCCGTCGCTGGCCTGCTGCAGGGTCACCCACACGTCGATCCGCGGCGCCGGGTCGTTCACGATGGCGATGACCGACCCCACCAGGTATGCCGCGACCGCGGCTCCCAGCGTCAGTGGCCCCGTGGCCGCGCCCGGCCGCTGCACGAGCACCGCGCACACGACCGCGCCGACGATGAACGCCCCGAGGGCCCAGCGTCGGCTGCCGGGGGACAGGTAGCTGAACAGCGGCACGTAGGCGGTCACGAGGGCAGAACCCAGGAGCGCCAACGAGATCGAACGCTGGGTCGCGGCCGGGACAGCCGGTCGGCGCCAGAGCCAGGCGGCCAGCGCGAGCGTGGCCAGCGTCAGGGTCACCACGATCGCGACCTTGAACCGGACCACGCTCCACTGCAGGACGGCGAAGTACGCCACCCAGGCCAGCGCCACGGCATACGGCAGGGACCGGGCGGCCCCGGTGCGGGAGAGCATGCCTAGACCGTAGAGGTCACTCCCGTGCGCCGGAGTAGAGGGCCTCGACCTGGTCGCCGAAGTCCTTCATGACGATGTTGCGCTTGAGCTTCAGCGACGGGGTGAGGTAGCCGTTCTCCTCGGTGAAGTCACCCGGCAGCACGGTGAACTTGCGGATGGACTCCGCCTTGGACACCGCCTTGTTGGCGCTGTCGACGGCGCGCTGGATCTCGGCGCGGATCGCCTCGTTGGCGGGGGCGTCCTCCATGGACAGGCCGTCGAGGCCGTTGTTCTTCGCCCACTGCGGAAGCATCTCCGCGTCGAGGGTGATCAGCGCCGCGATGAACGGCTTCTGGTCGCCGACGACGATGCACTGCGAGATGAGCGGGTGGGCGCGCAGCCGGTCCTCGAGCACCGCCGGGGCGACGTTCTTGCCGCCGGCGGTGACGAGCAGCTCCTTCTTGCGGCCGGTGATCTTGAGGAAGCCGTCGTCGTCGAGCTCGCCGATGTCGCCGGTGTGGAACCAGCCGTCCTGCAGCGACTCGGCCGTGGCCTGTTCGTTGTTGTGGTAGCTGGCGAAGACGTTGATGCCCTTGACGAGCACCTCGCCGTCGTCGGCGATCCGGATCGAGATGCCGGGCAGCGGGGCGCCGACGGTGCCGATCTTGATCAGCTCGGGGGTGTTGACGGTGGCCGGGGCCGTGGTCTCGGTCAGCCCGTAGCCCTCGAGCACGGTCAGCCCGATACCGCGGTAGAAGTGGCCGAGGCGGGTGCCGAGCGGCGCGCCGCCGGACACGGCATACAGGACCTTGCCGCCCATGGCGGCCCGCAGCTTGCCGTAGACGAGCCGGTCGAAGACCTTGTGCCGCAGGGCCAGGCCGAGGCCGGGCTTGCCGCTGCCCTCGTCGTGGGCCTTGCTCCACGCGATCGCGGTGTCGGCGGCCGCCTGGAAGATCTTGCCCTTGCCCTCGGCGGTGGCCTTCTGCTCGGAGGAGTTGTAGATCTTCTCGAACACCCGGGGGACGGACAGGATGAACGTCGGCTGGAACGTGCCGAAGTCGGCCAGCAGGTTCTTGATGTCGGCCGAGTGCCCCATGCGGGCGCCGGACGCGACGCACAGCACCTCGATGAACCGGGCGAAGACGTGGGCCAGCGGCAGGAACAGCAGCGTCGAGGCGCCCTCGACGGCGACGACCGAGCCGAGCCGCTCGACGGTGTTCTCCGCCAGCGCCATGAAGTTGTCGTGGGTGAGCTGGCAGCCCTTGGGGCGGCCGGTGGTGCCCGAGGTGTAGATGATCGTGGCGGTGTCGGCCCGGTTGACCTTCGCGCGGCGCGCGTCGAGGTCGGCGCTCGTGACCGACTCACCCTGCCGGGCGAGGGTGTCGAGGTCGCCGGCGTCGATCTGCCAGACGTGGGCGAGCGCGGGCAGCTGGTGGCGCACCTCGCTGAGGGTGGCCGCGTGGGCGGGGGTCTCGAGGATGATGCCGGTGGCCCCGGAGTCGGACAGGATCCAGTTCACCTGCTCGGGGGAGGAGGTCTCGTAGATCGGGACGGCCACGGCGCCGGCGGTCCACACGGCGAAGTCGGACAGGGTCCACTCGTAGCGGGTCTTGCTCATGATGGCGACACGGTCGCCGACGCCGATGCCGGCGGCCATCAGGCCCTTGGCCAGGGCCCGCACCTCGCGCAGGAAGCGCTCGTTGCTGACGTCCACCCAGGCGTCGCCCTCGCGTCGGGAGAACGCGATCGCCTCCGGACGCTCCGCGCCGTTGCGCGCCGGGAGGTCCGAGAGGTTGCCCTCCGTCCTAGCCGGGACGAGCGGGGGTACGGCGATGTCCTTCACGCGGCCTCCTCAGCCAAAGTCTCGAGCACGCACGGGAACCTTACCGACCGGTCACTTCGGTCGCCCCATCGTGAATGTCACACTTGTGCGGCGATGCTGCTCACCGATATCCCCCTGCTGCGTTCCGCGGTGCGTGTCCGCCCCGTCGACATCGTCGACGAGACCTACATCCACGCCCCGCCCGAGGCGCTCTCCGCGCTCGTCGCCGACCCCGTGAACCACCGGCAGTGGTGGCCGCACCTGTCGCTGCACACCACCCGCGACCGGGGGGTCAAGGGACAGCGGTGGGCCGTCGTCGGCCGGATCACCGGGACGATGGAGATCTGGCTCGAGCCGTTCCGGGACGGGGTGATCCTCCACCACTACGTGCGCGGCCACGCGACAGGGTGGCGCCGCCGCTCGGAGGCCGCCCGGCACACGCTGCGCTGGAAGCGCGTGGTGACGAGGCTCAAGGACTCCCTGGAGGGGCGGGCGCTGTAGCCTTCGGGCCATGGCCGAGCGCACTGAGTCCAGCATCGACATCGCCGCCACGCCGGGCGCGGTCCTCGACGTCATCGCCGACTTCGACAGCTACCCCTCGTGGGCCGGCGAGGTGAAGAAGGTCGCCGTGCTCTCCGAGGACGGCGACGGCTGGGCCGACCAGGTCGAGTTCACCCTCGACGCCGGGGCCATCAAGGACACCTACGTCCTCGACTACGACTGGGACGTCACCGAGGACGGCACCGGAGTGGTGTCGTGGTCGCTGGTGACCGCCCAGGTGCTCAAGGCCATGAACGGCTCGTACACCCTCGACGGTGACGGGACCAGCACGACGGTGACCTACCGCCTGGCCGTGGACGTCAAGATCCCCATGCTGGGCATGCTCAAGCGCAAGGCCGAGAAGGTCATCATCGACACCGCGCTCAAGGAGCTCAAGAAGCGCGTCGAGTCGTAGCCGGCCATGCGCGTCCTCCTCTTCACCGGCAAGGGCGGTGTCGGCAAGACGACCACGGCGGCTGCGACCGCGGTGCACGCCGCCCGACAGGGCATCAAGACCCTGGTCATGTCCACCGACGCGGCGCACTCCCTCGGCGACGCCCTGGACGTGGACCTGACCCCGCGGGAGTCCTCGGGCGAGTGCCTCGTCGAGGTCGAGCCCGGCCTCGCCGCCCTGCAGGTCAGCGCCCCGCACGCCATGCGCCGCTCGTGGCGCTCGGTGCAGGACTACCTGCTCGGGGTGCTCGCGACCGTCGGGGTCGACGCCGTCGTGGCCGAGGAGCTGACCTCCCTGCCGGGTGCCGAGGAGGTCGTCGCGCTGCTCGAGCTGCGCGCGCAGGTCGAGTCCGGGCGCTTCGACCTCGTCGTGGTCGACTGTGCCCCGACCGCCGAGGCGCTGCGCCTGCTCGCCCTGCCGGAGGCGCTGTCCTGGCACCTCGAGCGGCTGCTGCCGGCCCAGCGCGGGCTGCTGCGCTCGCTGCG
>DASSPC010000279.1:0-6170 GCA_035699865.1 Oryzihumus sp.
CCCGCGAAGCCCCCGCGCGCCGTGCCCTGCCACGAGAAGAACGCGTAGCTGAGGGCGGACGCCATCGGGTAGAGCACGAAGATCCCGAAGAGGATCAGCGCGGGGGCGACGAAGAACAGGCCGCTGCGGCGGGTCATGCGCTCACTCTCAGGGCTGGGGCTTGAACCACTGGGAGACGCCGGTCTGCAGGTCCTTGCTGACCGCGGTGGCGTCCTTCTTGCCGAGCAGCAGCTCCTGGACGCCGGTGCCGAGCAGGTCGGTGCCGGTGGGGGTCCCGTAGCGGAAGTCGGTCAGCAGCAGGTACGGCGAGGGGTTCTTGGCGTAGGCGTCGGCCATCTGCTTGAGCAGCGGGTCGTTGTAGGTCACGCCGGGCACGGCGGAGAGCTGCTTGACCTTGTCGGCGACGAGCTGGCCGAACTCCTTGGTGGACATCCACTTGACCAGGTCGAGGCTGGCCTTCTGCGCGTCGGACTTCGCCGAGACACCGAAGGAGCCGTCGGCGTAGCCGGGCGTGCTCGGGGTCGACTCGGCCGGGCCGGGCACCTGGAAGACGCCCAGCTTCAGGCCCGGGTTCTGCTTCTGGAAGAAGCCGAGCTCGAACGAGCCACCGGGGAACATCGCGGCCTTGCCGGAGGTGAACAGGACCTGGGCGTCCGTGTAGGCCACGCCGACCGCGCTGTCCGGCAGGTAGGGCTTGAGGTCGCCGACGGCCTTGACCGAGGACACCCAGGCCGGGTCGGCGAAGGTCTTCTGCCCCGACACCACGGCCTTCTCGAAGCTCGCGCCGCCGAAGGTGGAGGCGCCGACGACCTCGTGCAGGATCGGAAGGGTCCAGGAGTCCTTGGCGCCGACCGCCATCGGCGTGACGCCCTGCTCCTTCAGCCGGGCGTTGAGCGCGATGAACTCGGCCCACGTGGTCGGCGGCTTCACGCCGACCTTGGTGAAGAGGTCCTTGTTGTAGAACATCTGCAGCGTCTGCTTGGCCAGCGGCACGGCATACGTCTTGCCGTCCTTGCCCTGGGCGCTCTTGACGACGTTGGCGTCCCAGCCGGACAGGTCGACCTTGCCGTCCAGCGGCACCAGGCTGCCGGCGGCGACGGTCGGCTGGAGCTGGCCGTAGGAGCGGACCTGCGCGACGTCGGGGCCGCTGGAGCCGGCCAGGCCGGTGGTGAGGATCTGGTTGTACTCGGTGTTCTTGAACGCCTTGAAGTCGACCTTCACCCCGGGGTGGGACTTCTCGTAGACGGCGAAGATCTCGTTGTACGCCGCGACGTCCTCGGTCCGCCACGACCACACCGAGATGGTGGTGTCGCCGCCGGAGCCCGAGCCGCTGGTCGAGGAGCTCGAGGGCGCGCACGCCGAGAGCGCCAGCGCGCCCGCAACCATCGCGACCGCGGCCCAGCCACGTCGGTTCGTCATTGCCATTGCCCTGTCTCCTGTTCGTGTGCCTGCGCAGTGTGCTGGACGGCCCGCAAGGCTGCGGCAACCGACCCGTGGTGTGTCTTGATCGCCTCGCGTGCCCCGTCGACCGGTATGCCGGCCAGCAGGCTCACGAGCGCGGGCTTGAGCTCGCCCCCGGCCGCCACGAGGGCGGACCGGGCGGAGGCCTCGTCGGCGCCGCTGGCCTCGCACAGGATGCGGACCACCCGTCCGCGGAGCTTGGCGTTGGTCGCGACGACGTCGACCATGAGGTTGGACCAGGTGCGGCCGAGCCGGACCATGACCGCCGTCGAGAAGCCGTTGAGCACCAGCTTCTGGGCCGTGCCGGCCTTGAGCCGGGTGGAGCCGGTGATGACCTCGGCGCCGGTGTCGGGGGCCAGCAGGTGGTCGGCGAGCCCGGCCAGCTCGGCTGCGGGGTTGGCGGTCACCAGCACGGTGAGCGCGCCGCGGGCGCGGGCGGCCTCGAGCGCTCCCCCGACGAACGGGGTGCGGCCGGAGGCGGTCAGCCCGACCGCGACGTCGCCGGGGGTCAGCGCGGAGGCCTCGCGGGCGCCGAGCGCGGCGTCGTCCTCGACGTTCTCCACCGCGCGCAGCAGGGCCTCCGGGCCGCCGGCGTGGTGGGCGACGAACAGGCCCTCGGGGGCGTTGAACGTCGGCATCAGCTCTGCGGCGTCGAGGACGGCCAGGCGGCCGGAGGTGCCGGCGCCGAAGTAGTGGACCGAGCCGCCGGAGCGGAGTCGCGCGACGGCGCCGTCGACGGCGCGGGCCAGCTCGGGCAGGACGCCGGCCACGGCCGGGGCCACGCGGGCGTCCTCGGCGTTGATCGTGCGCAGCAGCTCCAGCGTGCTCATCGCGTCGATGGCGTGCGTGCCCGGGTGACGCTCCTCGGTCGGAGCCGTCACCGAGACCTCGGGAGCTCCGGCCACCGCGTCGTTGATCACGACCCGGAGGTTACTTTCTCACCAATCATGCGTCAATGATGTCAATGACTTTCGAGATGGTGACCCGAGACGGCGCTGCGGGTGGACCGCACAGCCTGGAGCGCGTCGGGCAGGTTCCGCTGGGCCACGGCGATGTAGAGGCAGTCCACGACGGTCAGCGCGGCGATCCGGCTGGCGGTGGCGCCGGAGCGCAGCGAGGTCTCCCGGGCGGCGGTGGTCAGGACCAGGTCTGCGGCCCGCGCCAGCGGAGAGTACGGGAAGTTGGTGATGGCCACGGTCGTCGCGCCGCGGGACTTGGCCAGCTCCAGGGCCTCCAGGGTCTCGCGGGTCGTGCCGCTGTGCGAGACGCCCACCGCGACGTCGCCCTCCTGGAGCAGGGCCGCGCTGGTCAGGGCGATGTGCGGGTCGCTCCAGGCGAACGTCACCACGCCGATGCGGTGCAGCTTCTGCTGGAGGTCGGCGGCCACGACGGCGCTCGCCCCCGAGCCGCACACGTCCACCCGGCGGGCCGCGGCGATGCACCGGGCCGCCTCGGTGAGGGTCGCCCGGTCGAGCTGGTCGGCGGTCTCCTCCACCGCGCTGGCGTCGGCGAAGGCGATCTTGCGGATGACGTCGTCGACGGAGTCCTCGGCGCTGATGTCGCTCTTGGGTGCCGCGACGGTGCGCGGCTGGGCCGACTCCTCGGCCAGGGCCAGGCGCAGCTGCGGGTAGCCGGGCAGTCCCAGCCGCTTGCAGAAGCGCAGCACGGTGGTCTCCGACGTCTCGGCTGCGGCCGCGAGCTCGCTGATCGTCAGCGCGGCCGCGGCACGGGCATCGGCCAGGACCCGTTCGGCGACACGGTCCTCCGCGGGGGACAGGGTCGGCCGCACGGCGCGCAGGCGCACCAGCAGCGAGGTCGCCCCGGTCGGGGTGGCCACGGGATGGGGGTCCGGTGTGGAGGTCACGACTCGACCCTACGACCTAGCGGCTCACCACGGACCAGCCTTGTGCAACAAGCGCATCGGGCTGGCGCTCGGAGTCCAGCAGCACCCCCCGGCCACCCACGACCCGGACGCCGTCGACGAAGACCCCGCGCCCGGCATACAGGGCATCGGTGGTGTAGCGCCACCGCACCTGGACCGGCCCGGCCGGCACCTCGGCGGCCGCCTGCACCCACCGCCGGGTGCCGCTGGTCGCGATCGTGCCGTCGGTGCGGCGGAGCTCGCCCCGGTCCCGCACGGTGAACGGCACCGGCGTCCACGTCTGCCCGCCGTCGGTGCTGGACTCCAGGGTGAGCGGGTCGGTCTCCTCGGTGTCGACGAAGAGGTCGAACGAGAGCCGGGACGGGCCGGCGTCGGCCAGGACCGGCGTGGTCAGCGTCGCCGTCGTCGCGTCGGCGGTGCCGCTCCACCACTCGGTCCGCCCGTGCCGGGGCTCGACGCCCAGGGAGAGCGCCAGGCCCTGCGCGATCTCCCGGCGCGCCGGGTTGTTGCTGCCCCAGCTCCGGCTCGGGTGGACCCGGTTGGTCAGCAGGACCGCGAAGGAGCGCGACATGAAGTCGATGACGATGGACGTGCCGGTGAAGCCGGTGTGCCCGGCGGTGGTCGGGCTGGACAGGCCGGACATGTACCAGCGCTGGTCGAGCTCGAAGCCCAGGCCGTGCGAGTCGCCGGGGAAGGCCTGGTTCATGTTGGTGATCATCTGGCGCACGCTGTCCTCGCTGAGGACGCGGTGGCCGCGGTAGGTGCCGCCGTTGAGCAGCGCCTGGGCCAGGACGGCCAGGTCGTGCGCGGTGGAGAACACCCCGGCGTGGCCGGCGACGCCGCCGAGGGACCAGGCGTTCTCGTCGTGGACCTCGCCCTGCACCATCCCGCGCGGCGGGCTGGCCTCGAACTCGGTGGCGGCGGCCCTCGCGCGGTCCGTGGGGTTGTAGCCGGTGTCGGTCATGCCCAGCGGTCCGGTGACCCGCTCGCGCAGCACCTGGTCCAGGCCCTCGCCGGTCTGCTGCTCGACGAGGACGCCCAGCGTGATGAGGTTGAGGTCGGAGTAGAGGTAGGTCGTGCCGGGGGCGTGGGAGGGCTTGGCGTCCATCACCATCTGGATCCGGGAGGCCTTGTCGGGGCGGGCGCTCCACAGCGGCAGCCAGGCCGGGAGGCCAGAGGTGTGCGTCAGCAGCTGGCGCACCGTGATGGCGTCCTTGCCGTTGGCGGCGAACGCCGGGAGGTAGGTCGCGACCGGGGCGTCGAGGTCGATCGCGCCGCGCTCGACCTGCTGCATCACCAGGATCGAGGTGAACAGCTTGGACACCGAGGCCAGGTCGAAGAGGGTGTCCTCGCGCATCGGCTGCCACTGGTCATGCGGCAGCTCGGTGCCCTGCCCGTCGGCGTAGCGCAGGGCCCAGCCGCTCGCCTCGGTGCGCACGACGGCCCCGTCGTGGCCCACCAGGGCGACCGCCCCGGCATACAGCGGGTGGGTGGAGCCGCTCGGCTGCTCCCACCCCCGGATGCGGGCGAAGCTGGCGTCGAGGGGTGCGGGGTCCATGCCGAGCTGCTCCGGGGTGCGCTGCCGCAGCACCGTCCCGGCGGGCGCGAAGCCCGTGAAGGGCGCGTCGAACCGGCCGCTGCGGCGGGAGTCGTCGTGGGTGCGTGCCGTCGCGGCGGTGGAGGCGGTCGCCGGGGTGCTGGCCATGAGCGAGCAGCCAACCACGAGGGCGAGCAGGCCGGCGCCGAGGGTGCGTCGCGGGGTCATCCCCGGCTCACGCCCCGGGGTAGAGCAGGTAGGGCTTGCGGGCGCGCTCGAACGCGCTGAGCTCCTGCGCCCAGGCCCCGGTCACCTCGTCGGCGGAGGCGCCCGCGCTGACCATGTCGCGCAGCCGGGTCGAGCCCGTGATCTTGTCGATCCAATACGGCCGGGCCGGGTCGTAGCTGTCGTAGCGCCACCCGAACTGGGGGTAGAGCGCCCTGGCCGCGACGAGCATCTCGACGCCGACCCGCATCGGGTCGAACCGGCGCGGGTCGGTGACCTCGACCTGCACCCCGCCGCAGACGGTGTTGACGAACTTGTTGAACGTCGGGGTGAAGTAGGCCTCGCGGAAGGCGGTGCCGGGCAGGTCCAGCGCGCTGAGCCGCTCGGCCCAGCGGTAGTCGACCCACGGCGCGCCGATGAGCTCGAACGGGCGGGTCGTGCCGCGCCCCTCGGAGAGCAGGGTCCCCTCGAACATGCCCATCCCCGGGTAGACCAGGGCGGTGTCGGGCGTCGGCATGTTGGGGCTGGGCATGACCCACGGCAGCCCGGTCCCGGCATACGTCACGTCCCGGCGCCAGCCGCGGACGGCGACGACGGTGAGCTCCGCGAGGCGACCCCCTGCGTCCGCCTCGAGGAACTCACCGTCGAAGAACCGGGCCAGCTCGCCGACGGACATGCCGTGCGCCTGGACGATCTCCTTCAGGCCGACCCCGCTCTCCCACGGCTTCGTCATCATCGGGCCGCGGGGCGTGCCGCCGACCGGGTTGGGCCGGTCGAGGACGACGAAGCGTGCCCCGGTCGCGACGGCGGCACGCATGGCCGTGTACATGGTCCAGATGTAGGTGTAGAAGCGCGCGCCCACGTCCTGGATGTCGAAGACGACGGTCTCGACCCGGGCGGTGCGGAACATCCCGGCGAGCTTGTCGGCGGAGGCACCGTAGGCGTCGTAGACGGTGACCCCGGTGCGCGGGTCGGTGCCCGTGCCCTCACTCGAGCCGGCCTGAACGGTGCCGCGGAAGCCGTGCTCCGGGCCGAACACCGCGATCACGTTGACCGCACCGGACC